>PBWY01000041.1 GCA_002727395.1 Rhodospirillales bacterium
ATGCTGAAGGGCGTGCGTCGTTTTTCCGGTGGAGCCATGACCCATTCTTTGGTGATGCGTTCTCGTTCTGGGACGGTTAGGTATATAGAGGCTGTCCATAATTTTGATCGGAAATCTGCCCCCGATTCCAGAGAAACCGGATAGTTAAATTGGATGTCATTAGACATCGAAGAAAACTACCTCGGGGTAGATAGCTCTGTTACGGGGAAACGGTGGGTTTCACGTGTAAAAGATGAACGCTTGGCAAAAGCGCTTTCCCAGAAATTTGAAATTCATGATGTCTTGGCCAGAGTGTTGGCCGCTAGAGATATTGGTATCGACGATGCCAACCATTTCCTTAACCCTACAATTAGGTCGTCGTTGCCAGATCCTTCTCATCTTTTGGATATGGACCTGGCTATTGAACGGATCATCAAGGCGATATATGACGATGAAACCATAGGGATTCTCGGAGATTACGATGTCGATAGAGCTACATCTTCTTCGCTACTAGTTCGTTTTTTTGGACATCTCGGACAATCTGTTCCGGTCTATATACCGGACCGACAAAAAGAGGGTTATGGGCCCAACTTGCCTGCCTTGTTAAAGCTTAAAGAGAAAGGCGCTAGTCTCGTTATTACCGTAGATTGTGGAACCACCGCCTATAGTGTTCTTGAAGAAGCGGCTGAAAATGATATCGATATTATTGTAATTGACCATCACGTCGGTGAACCACGTTTGCCTGGTGGGGCTTTGGTAATAAACCCGAACCGAGCCGATGAAGTTTCTCCTTGCAAGCAATTAGCGGCGGTTGGAGTGACCTTTTTGTTAGTTGTAGGAATTAATCGGGCTTTAAGAATGCAAAATTGGTTTGAAGAGGGGCATGAGGAACTAGATTTGATCTCCCTATTAGATCTAGTTGCCCTAGGAACAATTTGTGATGTTGTACCCTTGACTGGCGTAAATAGGGCCATTGTAAGTCAGGGACTGAAGGTAATGGCTAGTAGAGGTAATCTAGGGATTTCTGCTTTGGCTAATGTTGCCGAGGTTGATCAAAAATTGGATGCATATCACGCAGGTTTTGTGTTGGGGCCACGCGTTAATTCTGGAGGAAGAGTAGGGGATTCTGGGCTCGGTGTCAGGTTACTTACTACTAATGATTCTAGTGAATCCGATGCGTGTGCAGTATTGCTCAATAATTATAATATGGAGCGTCAAACTATAGAAAAAGTTGTTCAGGAAGCCGCTGTAGAACAGGCGTTCCAACAGGTAGAAGATAATCGACCATTAATACTTGTTGCGGGAAAAAATTGGCACCCGGGTGTTATAGGAATAGTTGCTGGCCGTTTACGTGAGAGGTTTAATTTACCAGCCTTCGTGGTCAGTTTGTCGAATGGACTAGGAAAGGGTTCGGGACGTTCAATTAAAGGAGTCACTCTGGGTTCTGCGGTTCTGGCAGCCAATCAGGCTGGGATTTTACTTAACGGTGGTGGCCATAATATGGCTGCGGGTTTTACCGTGGAAGAAAGTAAGTTGAATGAACTTAGAGTGTATCTTGAAAAACATGTTTTACGACAGCTAGCCGGAATTTCTATTAAACCCACACTAGCGGTTGACGGGGTAGTTTCGACCACGGGGGTTACAACTGATCTGATTGAAATTTTAGATCGTGCCGGGCCTTTTGGTAGTGGTAACCCAAGACATAGGTTCGTAATACCACGTGCTATGGTTACCTTTGCTAAAGTTGTCGGTGAAGATCACGTTAGCGTTACCTTAGGGAATGCTGATGGGGTAGGAAAATTGAAAGGAATAGCGTTCAGGTCTGTCGAGAATCCTATTGGTCAGACTTTGATCAATGCACATGGTTCTCCGTTGCATATAGCAGGTAATTTACGTGTGAATTCATGGCAAAATCGTATTAATCCCCAAATTTTTATTGATGATGTTGCAACAATTTAAATTTTAATTAAAAATTTACGATCTGCTTTTGTGTCTAAAAGATATTTTTTTAAAATACCATGAGTAGCCTATATGAATATGATCCGAAGACAGTCATAGTATTTGGTTAAAGTAATTTTATGAGTACCTCTGATAATTCAATGAGTAAAAAGCGATTACAGACTTTTTCAAGGTGGGAGAGGTTCAAACGTGCATGCCGATTACGCTTGGTGGTTCCTCTGAAAAGGAGTGTACACTCTCCTAATCATATCGCGCGCGGGGTGGGAATAGGCATGTTCTGGGCAATGACCCCGACAGTTGGCATTCAAATGATATTTTGTTTTATCACTTGGGTTGTTGCGCGACGAATATTCAATTGGGACTTTCATCTCCTAATTTCTTTAGCTTGGACGTGGGTCACGAATGTTCTGACCTTACTACCTTCTTATTATCTTTTTTTTCTTACAGGACAAATTATTCTTGGCAGGTTTGATGACCTATCAGGGTATAACGAATTTTTAATATCCTATGATAAAAATTTTGCAGCCGACGGGTCTGTTGGTTATTGGGAAGGTGTATGGTTGTATGTCGTTTTACTTTTCAAAGGTTGGGGTGTTCCAATGCTAATTGGTTGTGGCCCTTGGGCAGTCTTGGGAGGTTGGGCTGGCTACGCTTGGAGTTTAAAATTTATAAATGGCTATCGTTCGGCAAAACTTCGGCGCAGTACCCATCGAAATAAAAAATCAGAAGATATAAAAGAAACTGAATAAAAATCCCTATTGATTTTACAGCGTATGCCATATAGGAAAGTGGCGCAGTGACCCCTTCGTCTAGTGGCCTAGGACATCGCCCTTTCACGGCGAAAACACGGGTTCGAGTCCCGTAGGGGTCACCACTTCTTTTCTAACCCCTTGAATTATAACACTTTTTTTTAAAGTGAGACAATAAATATTAAAAGGTGAGACAATTTTGTTCACTTTTTACCCTTTTTTTCTGGCATCCTTTAGTACTCCTCCACATCAATAATCACGTCATTAATATGATCATCCCATCATTAACCCGTTGACCAACAGGAATAGCGAGATCGAGCAGATCCCCCTAGTCACGCAGACCAGTATCAAAAAGCCCCTCATCCATTGGCCGACTGCCGCCGGTTAATGGTGCGTCCATACCCTCTTGGACGCGAGTAGATGAGGTGATGGGGTCAACGCCCTCAATGAGTGTCTGAGTGCCTTGCGGGGTATCTTCCACCTTGAGTTTTTCGCTTGCAGGTATGATATTATCAGTGGAGGTTTCGATGAGATTTTTTTCGGTAGATGGTTCTTCTCCGGCTGTTTTGCGCGACGACGGTAGAGCGTTTCTCTGGAGGTCAGATAAAACCTGGGGAGAGATTAAGGTACGACCTCTTTTAACAGAACCGCGCACAGACGAGATTGATAAGGAAACATTTTTAAGGCGAGCAATACTTTCCGGTGCGGATTTAAGCAAATTACCCGATAATTGACGAAACTCATTAAACATTTAAAAAATTCGCACTTAAATCTTAATATTAGATACCTAAGTTAATGAACCAGAAAAAAATATTTTTTAGTCTATCCATCATAGTTTCTTCACTAAGCCTCGCATCGATCACTCATGGAGATGTGAAAAGTAAATTTATCATGGAGATTAAAGGCGATAATCGATGTTTTATTAGTAACGGCATTCCCAATCATACAACTGGGGATTTTCCAGTTAGGGGTAATCCAAATGAGATAACCGAACAATCGATAGATGTTTGTGTGCCGAGATCTCCGAAAAGAAATAAAGAATCCACTCCGATTCGCGGAATTGTGGGTATTGCCATGAACGGAGTATTATTTAGGCCAAGCACTGCCGGATACTGGGATCCTACAGCTCGGAGGCAGCACAGTAGAAACGGCGACAGGCGGTGGAATGTTGAAATATTTGGTGTAAGGGGGCAGCTAGGATTAGATTTCAATAATGCCCATGTTGGTCGTGGTGGATTGTATCACTATCACGGAGTGCCAACAGGCTTAGTAGAGAGTAATAGTAAAACATTGATTGGTTATGCGGGAGATGGTTTCGAAATACATTATGTTGAAGATTTGAAAACCTCAGGTTGGGAATTAAAGTCCGGGGAAAGGCCTTCTGGTCCTCTAGAGAAATATGATGGTACCTACGTTGAAGATTATCATTATGTCGGCGGCGGGGATAGATTAGATAAATGTAATGGCGGCATTCACAATGGAAAATATTCCTACTTTATCACGAATACATTTCCATTTATTCCCCGTTGTTTGTATGGGAGCGTTAGTGGTGATTTCAACAAAAGCAGACATTAAGTTTAATGGGTAGGAAAGTCACTTGGTTCTTTCACAAACCAATTTCAAAATATAACCATCCAACGAATTTTTCCTTGGGTGACGCCAATATGGTATTTCTGATTGTACGAAAATTCCTTTTCCTAGTCCCATGGATTTTTTATAAAAAGACCAACTCAGGGTTCTATAACGAAACATAAAACAGTCTCCCTCATGAGAATGTTTTGCTGATTTTGTTCCGCCTTTGGTCGGTTTCATTCGATCATCCAAAGCCCACCAAAATACCCGATCCTGAGATTTTTTTATACTTTTAAAGTTGATGTAGGTCGTAGTGCCGTCTTTATCTTTTGCTATTGGAACCCATTCGGCCAATAAGGAGTTAGAGGAAACTAAAGAGTATAAAAATATTATGATGATAAAGATTATTTTCATTGCTAATTTACAAAATAAGAATTTGTTGGGTTTATAAGTCCATAATTTTAAAATCATATTAATAACTTGGTCAGTACTTCATGAAAAATCTTATAGCCTTTATCTATTTATTTTGGGCTCTAATTATTCCGTTGCAAGCGCAAACGTTAATCGTAAATACAGTATCCAAGTTACCCTTTTTATCCCTGGAAAAAGATGATGCAAAGGCAAATCTGATTGGCTTCGTAGGCGGAAAGGGTTTAAGGAACGACGAAGGTCGGACGAAAAACTTTTTAGGATCACAAAAAGAAAAATTTTTCAAAGCAAACTTCAATTACTACCTTTACCCCAATCCAAATTCCCGGAATAAGGCAGGCTATCGCTATAGGGCATCAGAAAAAAATGTTGACCGGATAAAGTCCCTCGTAGAGTTTTTGAAAAATAGGAATTCTTTACCCACCTACTTATTAGGTTTTAGCAGAGGAAGCGTTGATGTTTCTTCATACGCTATGAGGTACCCAGAAACTATCAAGGGGGTGGTAGTTATTTCGGGTGTTTATTCAAACTCATCTCGGAAAGGTTCGGATTATTCGATCGACCTAATTGTAGGAGATGAAATTCCCACACCGTTGCTCATTGTTCATCATAAAGGTGACGACTGTATGGTTTCAGACCCAGATGCGGCGGCGTCTTTCTTTGAAACAGTTAAAGCACCCAAGAAAAAAATTGTTATGATTTCGGGCGGAGGTCAAACAGGAGAGGAGTGTGGTCCTTTTCATCACCATAGATATGAGGGGGTGGAGGGAAAGGCTGTGACGGCGATAATTATGTGGCTCAGGGAATAATTGGTATGTTAACGAAAACTAATGATTTAATGCATTTTAGTGTTTTCTTCAGACTTAATTAGTTTTCTCGGCACGTAACTCTTCGCATATCCCTTATGTAATGTTGGTCATCGAAATCAGTTCCACGGTGCATTGTGGCGAGATTATCCCAAATTAAGACGTCTCCAACTGTCCAGTTATAAGATAGGACATATTCGGGTTTTATAGCTATTTCTTTTAACTCATTGAGGAGGTCGATAGCTTCATTTTTGGGCATACCTGAAATACTTCGGATATGTGATGCAACATAAAGAACTCTCCGTCCAGATGTCGGGTGAACATGAACTAGTGGATGGCGAGCGGGCGGCCGAGTGATACGTTCCTCCGGAGTTGGTTCAGGACCTCCCCCTAAAACGCGTGAATGCCAATAGCAATGTTCTGCGGTAAGGTCTTCGAGCAGTAATTTCATTTTATCCGGCAAATCATCATATACCGCTCTCATATCCGCTACCTCAGTCTGTCCGCCTTTTGGAGGAACGACGTGGGCAGAAAGAAGAGACCACGTCGCCCGATTGGTCCGATAACTCATGTCTGTATGCCATTGGCGGTTTGCCCTTTTATAGGCCAGCCTTTTATCCCGGTCGGGATAAATGTTTCCTTGAGCATCCAAATTACTTTGGTCAACTATCTCGTTGTATGGCAGGCGCAGGCCTGTACCTGAAATTTTTGGAGCACTCCTCCGTGCAACCGGTCCGAGCAGGCCACTAAAAGCTATATGCTCAGCGTCGGAAAGGGGTTTTTTGTGCGGTACAGCGCAAACTGCATGATCATCTAAAAGTGTCTTTAACATTAAGATGTCTTCCGGCTTTGTGTTTATTTTCATATCGAAACCGGTAATCTTTACACCGAATTTTCTATGAAGTTTGTTTTTTTGGATCTTCACCTTTTCCTCCCTAAACCCTCATATATTAAAAATTTTTAATAGGGTTAGAAAATTGTTTTTAAATTGTTATAAGATCAATTCAGCATACTGCTCGTTTTGCTACTTTTGCCAAGATTGGAAAAACCATAGTCAATGGGCAGATTAAAGACCATAAGATTGTATTTAATAANAAATTATATTTCTTATTGTTAAGAGCGGTTTGGTAAATAAGTGATNTATCAGATAAAAANGTCTCAGCCGATATTTAGGCAATATGATGTAAGANTTNAANTTTGATGAGTGATACTTGAATGAATAAAGTCCCAGAAAACCAGCCAACNGATTTTATCAGGGAGCAAGTCCAAACAGANCTTGATAAAGGTAAATACCAAAAAATTATTACTCGGTTTCCTCCGGAACCTAACGGGTTTCTGCATATCGGACATGTAAAATCTATTTGTTTGAATTTTGGTGTTGCGGAAGAGTTTGGCGGCGAATGTCATTTGCGCTTTGATGATACTAATCCGGCTAAAGAGGACCAAATTTTTATTGATGCAATCAAAAGAGATGTCGAATGGTTAGGTTTTGAGTGGGGTGAAAAGGTTTACTTTGCCTCTGATAATTTTAATCAGCTTTATAGTTATGCTGAGACGTTGGTTGGAGAAGGACTTGCTTATGTAGATGACTTGTCTCCTGAAGAAATCAGAGATTATAGAGGAACTCTGACTGAACCGGGGAAAGACAGTCCCTTTCGCAATAGGGCTGTGGAAGAAAATCTTGATCTCCTTCGCAGAATGAAGTCTGGTGAATTTAAAGACGGTGCTCGGGTACTAAGAGCAAAAATTGATATGAAAGCCGGTAATATTAATTTGCGGGATCCGGTGATTTATCGGATTTCTCGTATTTCCCATCCACGAACGGGCACATTGTGGAAGATTTATCCAACATATGATTTTGCTCATGGTCAAACAGATGCGATAGAGGGTATTACGCATTCACTCTGTACACTGGAGTTTGAGGATCATCGACCACTTTACGACTGGTTTATTAAAAATTTACCGGTTCCGGCAAAACCCAAACANTATGAGTTTTCNCGNTTAAACCTTGAAAATACCGTGTTGTCAAAACGCCGTTTGAATTTACTCGTAGANAAACAGCTGGTTTCAGGNTGGGATGACCCCAGGATGCCAACAGTCTCAGGCCTCCGGCGGCGAGGCNTACCAGCNTTTGCTATCCGNGATTTTATATCGCGGCTCTCTATTGGTAAATCTGAGGGAATAGTCGAGAGCGCNATGCTCGACCATTGTGTNCGNGACTACTTAAATAAATTTGCCGAGAGGCGNATGGCNGTCTTAAGNCCNTTNAAAATAGTCATTANAAATTATCCAAAGAATNAAANAGAGGAAATTGACGCGNTAAATCATCCCGGTGATGAAAGTAAGGGTAGACGAAAGTTNCCATTTTCTCGGGAAATTTATGTTGAACGTGATGATTTCATGGAATCTCCTCCCAANAAATTTTACCGACTTGGGCCAGGTCGGGAAGTGCGNCTAAGNTNTGCNTACCTTGTTACTTGNGAGGANATTATCAAGAATGAAATNGGCGATGTTGTTGAATTNAGGTGTAGCTATGATCCCGAGAGTAAAGGAGGGAATGCGCCTGANGGTCGTAAGGTTCGNGGNACGATACAGTGGGTCTCTGCATCNCATGCANTTCCTGCGGAGGTACGTCTNTATGAACCTTTATTNGAGAATTCTGCTGATNCNAATGAAGANGATTTCATTNATCGAATAAATTCAAAATCGCTTCAGACTGTTACGGATTGTTTGTTGGAGCCTTCACTNTCTAANGCGTCATNCGCTGAACCCGTGCAATTTGAACGGATTGGTTATTTTTGTCGCGACGAAGATAGTGGGGAANACAAGCCTATATTTAATCGTACAGTAAGNTTGAGAGATTCATGGGANAAAAAGTATAAATAGAACANTNGGTTATTTATNNTAATTAATGTNCTACATTGTTNAGATATANGCTTACATGAAGNAAAATNGCNGTCACAAANCAGGGNTCAATAAATGAATATTANNGGTCGAGCAGCGATTGTTACTGGCTCTTCTTCTGTAGTTGGTATCGGAGCCGAAACGGCAAAATTAATTGCGTCAAAGGGTTGCAATGTGCTGGTTAACTATGTTTCCAATCTTGATGGAGCAGAGGAAACCGTTGCTGCTTGCCGAGCCTATGGCGTTGACAGTTTTTCTGTGAAGGGTGATGTGTCTAAAGACGAAGATTGTCGCAGTATGGTAAAAGCCGCAATCGAGCGGTGGAAACAATTAGATATTTTGGTTAATAATGCAGCGGTGACAAAAACAGTGGCCCAAGACGATTTGGAAGGTCTGTCGGCACAAGATTTTCATGATATTTTTGCAGTAAATGTAATAGGTAATTTTCAAATGACACGCGCGGCAGCGCCTTATCTCACTGATTCTGGTGACGCTGCAGTTGTCAATATTTCTTCTATAGGAGCTTTTAAGGGTAACGGTAGTTGTATGGCATATTCTGCTTCGAAGGGGGCACTCAATACCTTGACCATTTCTTTGGCTAGGCAACTCGCTCCAGAAGTTAGAGTTAATGCCATTTGTCCTGGTGGTCTTCTGGGAAACTGGACCAAGAAGATAATGGATGATGAAGCATATCAACGAAGGGTACAGGCTGCTGAAACCGAATATCCATTGAGGAAAGCTGTAATGCCAATTGATGTCGCAAGAGTGGCTCTTTGGTTGATCGAGGATGCTGCTTTGATGACAGGTGAGGCCTTCAGAATGGATGCGGGTCAGCATCTATAATGATTGGGATTTAAGAGTTTGTCGACAATTGTTGAGAGAAAATCCGCTGAGAATAGTTGGGTTCTAGGCCTGATCTGTGGAGGTCACTTTTTTAGTCATTTCGTAATGCTATCCCTACCACCACTTTTTCTATTTATGAAGCCTGAGTTACAAGTGAGTTATGCTGCTCTTGGAGCTATAGTTTCGGCTTTTGCTGCGACCACAGCGGTTGGTCAAATACCCGCTGGTATTCTTGTTGATAGGTTTGGTGCTCGTTACGTTCTTATTGGCGGCATTGGAATTATAAGTATCTGCCTTGTTTTGTCTGGTCTTTCAGAGGGTTACTGGCCACTATTTATTTATTTTCTAGTTGCAGGTATCGGTAATAGCGTATTTCATCCAGCAGACTTTTCTATTTTATCTGCACGTCTAGATAAAAAGATTTTTGGGCGTGCCGTTAGTATCCATTCATTTATGGGATATTTAGGGTGGGCAGGAGCGTCTCTTTTCATTTTACCACTTGCAAAAATTACTAATTGGCACACGGCGCTTTTTATAGTCGGCTTGGTAGGGTTGGCTTTGACTATTGTGATGGTGGTTCAGTCACATCTTCTTAACGACCGAAAAGAAGAAGCAGATATTGCTTCCGAAAATTCCATGCCTAAATTGACTTTTAGAGAAAACATTTCGTTGATGTTCTCGTTACCCCTGGTGATGATGTCGTTATTTTATTTTCTTACGGCAATGGCCACAGCTGGTATAATGTCCTTTTCTATTGTTGCGAATGTGGCTTTTTATGGGGTAACTACAGATTTTGCGGGTGGTATGTTGACGTCACATCTTATAGCTCTTTCCGTCGGTGTTTTAATTGGAGGATGGCTCGCGGACTTGACAGAAAGCCATAATTTTGTGGCCGGTATCGGGATTGTTTGTATGGCGCTATCAATTTTGTGCCTCGCATATGAGCAGGAACTTGTTTTCGTGATGATTATTGGCATGCTTTTAAGTGGTTTGTTTTATGGCATAAGTAGCCCTTCACGAGATTTGCTTACTCGAAAGTCTGCTCCGGAGGGTTCGGCCGGTGTAGCATTCGGGTTTACTTCTACCGGAATGAGTATTGGAAATTTTGTTGGCCCTGTATTATTTGGGTGGATGATGGATTTTAATCAGCCGCGCTTGTATTTTATAACATTGGGATTAGTAGTAGCAATTTCAGTTATTGCGGTTGTGTTTACTCGCCATCGACAATTATCATTTAGATAAGTTCTTACAAGGAATAGTCCATGAAAGATGATCTTGATATTTATGAGAAGCAGGGCCTCGGCGCGCGAATGGGATTTGGAAAAAACCCTGCTTTGGTGATTGTTGATTTTATAAATGGATTTAATGATCCAGATGCTTTTGGTGGTGGTAATATTCAGAACGCAATTGATAATACCGAAAAATTGCTCGCTGCGGCGAGGCACCTCGGTCTGCCTATTGCCTATACCGTTCATTGTTACTCAGAGGACGGAGCTGAGGATGGGGTTTTTAATTTAAAAATGCCCAAATTGAGAGAGGGTTTGGTCCGAGGCACTCACGCGACACAGGTTGTGGACCAGCTGGAGCCCAGATCAGGCGAGCGTGTTGTTGAGAAACATTTTCCCTCTGCGTTTTTTGGCACCGATTTAGCTGGTTGGTTGGCAATGAAACAGGTGGATACTGCCATTGTTACTGGGTGTACAACATCAGGGTGCGTGCGAGCGACTGTTGTAGATAGTATGGGTAATGGGTTTCGACCAATTGTTCCAAAAGAGTGTGTTGGCGATAGAGCGGTTGGGCCTCATGAAGCTAATTTATTTGATATGGATCAAAAATATGCAGATGTTATGCCTTTGTCAGAAGTTCTTGATGAGCTGAACGATCTTTACCCTGGACAGTCGCAATTTAATCAAAAAAAGGATAACGAATAATGGTTGATTCCCTAGGCTGGCGTAGAAAATTTGGCGTTATAGCCCCCTCTACGAATACATCAGTTCAACCAGAGTTTGAGGATATGAGACCTCGAGGCGTAACCAATCACTTTTCTCGCGTTTGGATACCTGATGACCCGGTTGAGAGTGATGATGATTTTAATAAACTTATGGAAAATATTCGCTTAGAAATGGATAACGCGGTTAACCGTATCTTAACCTGCCACCCAGATTACCTTGTTATGGGAATGTCTTCTGAGACTTTTTGGGGTGGTCTTCAGACGAGTATAGAGCTTAAGGCTCGAATGGAAAAACTATCTGGCTTAAATGTTGCAATGGGTTCGGATGCCTGCCAGGCGGCGCTAAAATGTTATGGAAATATAAAAAAAATTGCAGTTATTACTCCATACTGGCCGGTCGGAGATAAAAATGTGTTACAGTTTTTTACCGATTGCGGCTTCGAGGTTGTGCGTCTTAAGGGTTTAAAATGTAAAAGCCCGGTTCTAATTGCGCACGTTACTGAAAAGGAGCTTGCTGAAGCAATTATGGAAGTTAATGATGATGAAGTTGAGGCAATAGTTCAGGTTGGCACGAACTTGGCCATGGCAAGTCTAGCTCCGATGGCAGAAAAGATGCTTGGAAAACCGGTACTAGCAATAAATACAGCGACTTATTGGTATGCCCTACGAGATAACGGTATTGAAGACACTATCGAAGGTTTTGGGCCGTTGTTGACAGATTTTTTAAAACTTCCTGATAATTTTTCTGCTGTACCAAAAACTGCAGCTGAATGATGCAGTGGTTATAGTGTATATTCTTGAGAAAAACCCAATCCAATCATAAAAAAGGGAGACCCAAATGTTATATGAAGTACGGACTTATAGATTAAAACCTCGTTCACAAAACGAGGTAATGAAAAGATTTGGAGAGGCATACGAAGATCGTAAGCAGCACTCCGAAATTTCAGCATTTTTCTATTCAGATATAGGTCCCTTAAATGAAATCATTCATATTTGGCCATACCAGGATTTAACAGATCGGACGGAAACACGAGCTAAGGCCGCTGCATCGCCTAACTGGCCACCACATATTTCTGAATTCCTTGATGAACAACTATCAGAAATTTTTATACCATTTCCTTTTACCCCTGAATTTAAGACTGGTAATTTTGGGCCGGTATTTGAGTGGCGTAGCTACACAATCAAACCCCATTCTGTAGGGGGTATTCAGGAGCGTTGGGGCGCACAATTGGAGGCTCGAGAGAAACTTTCACCGCTTCTTATGGGTATGACTACTGAAATTGGCCCTTTGAATAAGTTTGTTCATATCTGGCCATATGAAAGTTTAAATCATCGTGCAGAAGTTCGGGCGGAAGCAGCAGCTAAAGGAATATGGCCACCAAAAGGTGGCGGGGATGAGCTTATACAACAGGAAAATAAGATCCTTTATTCGGCTCCGTTCTCGCCAATACAATAGAAGCTGAATCATAAAACAATTAGGAGTTACTAAATACTTTAGTGACTCCTTTTTTTTTTAAGTATTTTCAATTATCGGAGTTCCTCTATGACTAGAATACGTCCATTAGATCGTGAAGAAATGCCTGAATTTGAGGATTTATTTAAAGATGCAGAAGATAGAGGACGAGAGGTACCAAATTTACTTCGAGTGCTAGCTCGTAAGCCTTCGATTCTCAAAGCTTTAAGAGAGTTACGGCGGGTTACAATTGCAGAAGGTAGAGTTTCAAAAGAGCTCAAAAACATGGTGGCGCAGGTATCTAGTCTGTCTGCCGGTTGTAATTACTGTGCGGCGCATAATGCCGGATTTGCAATTGATATGGGTATCCCCCCCGAAAAAGAAGATCAAATATGGAATTATGAAACCAGTGCATTATTTTGTGAAGCTGAAAGGGCGGCCCTTAGACTTGCCCAGAATGCTGTCCAAAGTCCTAATGCTGTTACTGATGAGGACTTTGTTCAATTGAAACAATTTTTTGATGACGAGCAAATTGTTGAATTGTTATCCGTTATTGGCGTTTTCGGCTTTTATAACCGGGTCAATGATACTTTGGCGACTAAATTGGAATTACATCCAAAGTCGGTAGCTGAAAAGCATTTAGGCAACCAAGGGTGGGTAGTTGGAAAACATGAATAGGGTTATAGTTGCCAATCACTTTTAGGGGAGGGGAAACTAGGTAATGCAGGTAGCAGAATTAATAGCAGAATATATTGTGAGTGAAGGGGTGACGCTGGCGGCAGGAATGTCAGGCCAACAAATAGGACCGTTTCTAGATCAAATAGCCGCCCGAAGTGAAATCGAATTGATGTATGCACGCCAGGAGCGGGTGGCTTTTGATATTTGCGATGGGTTTGCCAGGGCAACCGGGAAACCCGCCGTTGCATTTACGGATTCAGGTCCTGCAGCAGCAAATTTGATGTGCGGACTTGTAAATAGTTGGGGAGATTCAATCCCAGTTCTTTTTATAGCCGGCCACAATAACGCTACGGAGATTGCAAGTCGGCAAACAAAAGAAATTCCATTCGTAGAAATGTTTTCCCCGGTCAGTAAGTGGGCAACAATTATTAGCCACCCATCTCAAACTTTGGGAATACTAAGAAGAGCCTTTATGCAAATGTACACTGGGCGACAAGGCCCGGTGGTGATCGGAATGCCCTTTGATGTGGCAAAAATGGATGTGGAAGTTTCGTCCTGGATACCCGTTACTTCCCAAAAACGAATTCGAAGTGGCGGTGACCCCGAAGCAATTAAAACTGCGATTAAAATGATAAAATCGGCAAAGAATCCATATGTTTATGTTGGAGCAGGTATATTATTTTCAGAAGCGACGGATGAGTTAGTTAAATTATCCGAATTGTTAAATCTGCCGGTTGCTACAACTTTAAATGGGAAGAGTGCTTTCCCTGAAGATCACCCTCTGTCGTTAGGCATCGGTGGATTTGCGAGGGCTTCCTATAGCAGCCTTCCGGCTACCAAGGTAGCCACTACTTCAGATTTGATCGTGACCATTGGATGTGGATTTAAAAGACATGCGACGCAGGTTAGGCCTAGTGAAGATATTCCCCATATTCAAATTGATATAGATCCAAAAGAAATCAACCGGGAGCAAATGGCAGATTTAGGAATTTTGGGTGATAGTAAAATCATTTTGGAACAATTAATATCGGA
>PBWY01000042.1 GCA_002727395.1 Rhodospirillales bacterium
GAAATGGTCAAGTTCAAGAAAGGTGGAAGTTGTAAATTGCGCATAGTTTACATAATTATAAAAGAAAACCACAACTTATATTTTGTTTAAATAAAACGTATGGCTTCAAAAGCAGAACTCGATAAACTAACAGCACTTGGCTCCGACTACGTGGGGCGTCGTCTTTACCTTTTATGGAACCCGATGACCGGCCGCACTAACGGTACAACACCCAATTTTTTTGCTACAATTACAATTCGTCCGCCCGGTATTGTAGATAAACCGCACCGCCACGTATCTGCGGCCATGAACTATATTTTTCAAGGAGAAGGACGTTCAACCGTCGAGGGTAAGGTCTACGAGTGGCAGTCTGGTGATTTACTACTTACTGCTCCGGGCTGGGGCGTTCACAATCATGCCAGTACCGGTACTGACCCAATCTATGAGTTAACGATACAAGATCAGCCACTAAATATCGTAATGGAATCTCTGTTGTGGCAAGAAGACTTAAAGAAGCCTTGGAGTGTTCTTGGAACAGAAACGGGTTTTGACACCAATCGAGCTAAAATTGCGAGTTAAGCCAATGATGCATTTACCAAAATCTTTTTTAAAAGGCTCTATACCACCACTAATCACACCTATTAGGAATAATCGTATAGATTATGATGCTTATGCAGGATTAGTAGAATTCCAAATCAAAAATGGTTCGCACGGTATCCTTGTAAATGGCACCACTTCTGAACCTTCCACGCTTACTATTGAAGAACGCAACCGAATTGTAGACGTCGCTATCGAAGCTGCCGATGGTAAAATTCCCATTGTAGCAGCCACCGGCTCACAGAGCCTAGCAGAAACTGCTATATTAACAGAGCACGCTGATAAAGCGGGCGCTAACGCTTTGTTGATTGTAACCCCATATTATATTCGTCCCCCTCAAAGCGGGCTCATCGCTTACTACAGCGAAATCGGCAAAAGAACAAAACTTCCTTGGATGATTTACCATATTCCCGGACGTGCTGCCGTTTCTGTTACCTTAGATACACTTGATCAAATAAGTAAAAACTGTCCTAACTTTGTAGGGATGAAACACGCGGTTGATGACCTTGGATTTGTCTCAAAGTGTATTGATCATTTTGGAAAAGACTTCCGTATCTTTGTAGGTCTTGAGGACTTGTCGTACCCAATGATGACAGTTGGTGCTTGCGGGCTGATGAACGCTGTAGGGAATTTAATGCCAAGACAACTCGCCCGGATGTGCGAGCAGGTATGGAAAGGAAATATGAAGGCCGCCCAAAAAATTCATTATGATCTTTTTGAAATTAACCAAGCAGTATTTTTTGACACCAACCCAACTCCTATGAAATATATGATGAAAAAGCTTGGTATTATGCCAAAAAATGAACACCGGCTTCCGATGATGCCAGCATCCAAAGATTTGGAAAAAAGACTAAATGGCGTCATGAAGAGAGCTGGATTGCTGAAAAAAAATTCACGTAAGAAGGCGGCCTAATATTTTACACTGACTTCGTTCTATCATTGTGATTAGGGCCGCCCGAAAGAGTTTGGGATAGTGTCAACTAAATCGATAGAGATTTTTTTATGGTTTATAATTCTGACGCAAGCGAAATAGATACTTCTGCTGCAGAAGCATTCGAAAAATTTTTAGTGCCAACTATATTTGGGCCCTGGTCAAAGGTAATGGTCAACCATGCAGAAGCAAAAGTCGGTGACAGTTTGCTAGATGTTGGCTGCGGTAGTGGAGCAGCAGCGCGATATGCTAAATCTATTGTTGGAAAATTTGGATCAGTATCTGCAATTGATCTAAATGAGGGGATGATTGCGTTTGCTCAAATGCTTGACAAAAACAATGAGATCGATTGGCAAAAAGGCGACGTAACAGACATGCCATATAAGGATCAGTCTTTTAACATAGTGGCCGGCAATCAACTACTGCAATTTCTCCCGGATAAAGATAAGGGTTTGAAAGAAATGAAGAGAGTTTTAAAACAAGGGGGAAAGCTAGCACTTACGATCTACTGTCCTAAAAACAAAAATCCGGCGCACGAAGCAATTGCCAAAGCATTAGAAAATAACGGCGTGGCCTCAAAGGCAGTCACACATCCTTTTTCATTTGGCGACCCGATACTTATTGGTGACCTTATTCAAAAAGCCGGGTTTCGTGATATTTCGGTAGTGCGGAAACAAATGGACAGTTATTTTAATTCGGCAGAACATTTTATAGAATCTTTAGCCGCAGGAGGTCCGTCTTCTAGGCATGCCCTAGAGCAATTAGATTCATCCGGTCTGAAAAAATTGAAAGCAGAAGTAACTAAATCTTTGACAGAGTTTGTTGATCCAAACAAAGGACTTCGCGTTATTACCACTGCAAATTTAGCACTAGCTACTGCATAGGATTGAGTTTCAGAAACATCTCTATGACACCTGAATATTTTTTTTCCAATTCATTAGAAGATGAGTTAATTCCGTTCTTACATTCGTCACACATATTCCAACTTCCTAAATGGGGTGTGTGGATTTGAAAAGCAAAATCGAAATCCTCGATTTCCTCATTTGTTTGTGGAGCTAGCTGAGCATTCCCCATTGCTAATGCCCGCATCACTTGTTCGTTACCTTTTGCCAACCGCTTCAGGATAGACAGGCTTCCTCTATGATATCGGTGAGCCCGATTATAATGGGCATTCACACAACAAACCGGATAACCCAACAAACGCGCTTCTTCATCCATTGAAAGTATACCATCTAAATCATTTATTTTTTTAATAGACATTGCAAATTTCTCTTCTTTGCAAATATACCACGCCTTAAATTCAGAAATTTGTCCGCGGCAATACTCCGTATACCATTTCGGGAACTGGCCATATGCAGTCGCGTCCCATAGACAACCCTCTATAACAAAAAGTTTGAGATCTAAAGCTAACTTCAAAATTTTTTCAATAAGTTCTTCAGGCATGGGGGTACGTCCAAGAAGGAACACAGGCTTGATACCCTTTAGGAGAGCGACGAAATCGTAAACTTCTCCAATCACATCCTGTTGCTCACTTTTATCCCGTAGCCAATTTATGATTCCCAAAAGTTGATAATCGGTTTCCGATGTTAGGTCTATCATTTCTAATTTACCAAATTACATGCTTGAAATCCCTGAAAACAATTCATTTACAATGGCTGGCAAACCCTCAGGCACACAGCTATAATATCGGAATTAGGGGTAAACAGGACATTGTGAAAATGACAAGCATTCTTCAATCAAACATTACCATTACACCTCTCTCAGATGTATTAGGCGCTAAGGTAACAGGTGCGGACCTTAGTAAGCCACTCGACGCTCCAACTGTCGAGACCTTAACTCAAGCATGGCATAAATACATTGTTTTAATTTTTCCTGACCAAGACCTCTCACAAAGTCAACAGTTAAATTTTGCAAAACACTTTGGCGATACAGGAACACGTTCGCGCCGTCCTGAACAAAGGCCAGAAGGTGCAAATTATAACGACGGTATTATGCTAATTACTAATGTTAAAGATGACAAAGGACGTTATGTGGGTTCTTTGCCAGACGGCGAAATGTATTTTCACCATGATATGTGTTACATGCCGAAACCTCACAAAGGTACAATGCTTTACGCGATAGATATACCGTCAACTGGTGGCAATACACGTTTTTCTAATATGTATCGTGCCTACGACCTAATACCCGATAAATTAAAGAAAGAATTGAATGGGCGCACAGCATTGCAGGTTTATGATTACCACATGACACAAACAGTTGATATTGATGGAGACTTGACGGGTATCCACAATCTTTCACAGCCAATTTTTGTACGCCACCCGGAAACAGGCCGTATCGCCCTCTATGTTAACAGGCTAATGACAGCTAGAATAGATGGAATACCCCGCGACGAAAGCAATGCAATTTTAGAAGAACTCTACACCATCAGCGAATCAAAAAATAATTATTACGAACACTCATGGACAGAAGGCGAATTGGCCATGTGGGATAATTATTGTTCTTGCCACGCTCGTACCGACTTTCCAGAGAATGAACGCAGGCTATTGCGGCGGTGTACCCTTTTGGGCCAGCAAATGATTGCAGCATAACCCTATTTCTAATGAAAGAATTCGGAGAAACTTGTGAGATATAACATTAGAAAGTTTAAAGCTCCCATTGGCGCTGAGGTAATTGGGATTGATCTTCGTAAACCGCTCGATCAGGATTCAATTAAAGAGATATATCGGGCTTGGCTTGATCATATCGTATTGATATTTCGAGGGCAGTCCCTCTCCAAAGACGAACAAGTCGCCTTCGCTAATCAATTTGGGGATGTCGGTATCCGCGCAACACCTCTCGAGAACCAGAACGAAGTCTCAAATGGCTATGATGGAAGCATAATGCTGGTCACCAATCAACGTGATGAAAATGGAAACTACATTGGATCATTGCAAGATGGGGAAATGTGGTTTCACCATGATATGAGTTATCGTCCAGAGCCACACAAGGCCACTCTATTACATGCCATTGAACTACCTTCGAATGGTGGAAATACAAAATTTGCTAACCAATACCTCGCTTATGAGAACGTACCGGATGACTTAAAAAAACAACTCAGAGGCCGAAGGGTACTTCAAGCATACAACTTTACCATGCTTGAGAAAGTTGACCTTGAAAGCGGCCTCGATGGTATTCAACATTATTGGCAACCGATCTTCGTTAAACACCCAGAAACGGGTAAAACAGCCCTTTATGTTAGTCGCCTCATTTCTGCAGCCATTGAAAATATGCCACGCCAAGAAAGTGACCAAATTCTGAAGAAACTTATCGAAATTGCGGAAAGCCCCAAGCTAATATATGAACACGAATGGAAAATAGGAGACCTGGCAATGTGGGACAATCGTTGTTCAACCCATGCGCGTACCAACTTTTCTCCACAAGAAAGAAGGTTATTGAGGCGTTGTACGCTTGAAGGTGCGTCCATGATTAATGCAGCGTAAAGTATAGTATGACTTTCGCCCTACCTAGACCAATGTTAAAACTGTATCGTAATTTAAATATTATATTAGGCTTTAAGGGGTAAATTATGCCAACAATCAATACTAATGGCGAAAAAATTTTCTTCTTGGATGAAGGTGATGGGCCAACCATACTTTTTATTCATTCTATGGGAACAAACGGCTACTTATTTCGTGATCAGGTGGCTAAACTCAAAGAAAACTTCCGCTGCATAGTTCCTGATTGTCGGGGGCATGGTGCGTCATCCTATAATAAATCTTTTACTATAGAGGAGTGCGCCGCAGACCTAAAATCAATATTAGATCACCTTAACATAGATAAGTGCCACATCGTTGGTTTATCGATGGGAGGGCCAATCAGCCTGTGTTTCAACAGGCTATATCCCGAAATAGCTCTTTCATTGAGCCTAGCCAACAGTTTTGCCCGTATTCGAGAAGGATCAGAAGATCGAATTTATGCAACACAGGAAGCGGTTGCTTACCTCTCCATGCTTGAATTTGGAAGCCAATATGCTGGGGATCGGTTAATGCCTACTACCCCCATAGAGAAACTTGATGAACTCGCTGAAGAGATTTCCAAATGTCCACCCAAAGCCTATGTCAATACTATTCGTGAATTGCTGACCTATGATGCCAGTAGAGATCTTAGATTAGTCAATGTTCCCACGTTAATTATCGCCGGAGCTTCCGATGATGCTACACCTATAGAGGAGTCGGAATTTATACGAGACTGTATTCAAGGTTCAGAAATCAAAATAATTGATGGCGCCGGTCATCTATCGACTATTGATTACCCAGAAGAGTTTACCAAAATACTTAGTGCTTTCTTGACAGCACATTAAAATCAACCCAGCCACGGAGTAAGCCTTGCCTAAGGTCTTAAGTAAAAGCCAAATAAATGGTTATGAGGAGAATGGCTTTGTCACACCGGTACCAATTCTAGATAAAGAAGAAGTGCAGACATACCGAAACCACTTGGAAAATACCGAAGCAACTATGGATAAATTTTTTCGTGGAATTGGGCAAACCAAATTTTATTTGCGATTTCCATGGGCTTATAGAATGGCAACTCACCCCAGATTGCTTGACGCAGTAGAGGATCTCATAGGCCCTAACATAATGCTTTATCATAACACGGCGTGGATAAAAGAACCCCAAGACCCAGCGTATGTAAGTTGGCACCAAGATAATACCTATTTTGGCCATAAACCATGCAATGTACTAACTGCTTGGATAGCATTGTCTTCTGCCTCCGAGAAAAGCGGGTGCATGCATTTTATTCCCGGCTCACATAAAAATGGTTTACGTGACCTAGAAAACCCGGATATAGGGCGAGGTAACATGTTATCGAGCGGCCAAAATGTTGACGTTTCAAATGATATAGCCAAACCCGTACCAGCGAATTTAGAGGTAGGCCAAGCCTCGATCCACCATGCCTTTCTTGTGCACGGGTCATCTCCAAATAAAGGGAAAGAGCGTCGAATGGGTGTAACCTTTATTTACCATCCTCCAGAACTTGGGCAAATAGGTAAAAAAAGAACTAGTGCGCTCATAGTCAGAGGTGTTGATCAATTTCACAACTTTGATCACGAATCAGCTCCTGTCCCGGATAACGATAAAGGTAATGCAATTCGTCATGAGAAAGCTGTGGAGGCTTATCGAGCTAAGGTTCGAGAACTGGGTAATATCACTGTAGACAGGTTCGATTAAACCATCAATTATCTGGGTCAGATACCGTATATCTTCGGAGTAACCTGCGTTGATTAGAAGGGAAATCATTCCTCGCGTGATTAACACTACGATTATCCCAAATCATAAGGTCGCCTGGCGCCCACTTATGCTCATACACAAATTGTGTTTTCTCACAATGATCAAAAAGGTGGTTTAAAAGTTGTTCACTTTCTTCGTGTTCCATACCAACAATATTACTTGTCATTAATCTACTTAAATAAAGTGACTTCCGTCCCGAATTCGGGTGAATAATAACTAAAGGGTGCACAGCATGAGCGACATCATTATCGTGACGCATCTCCCCGCGGGTAGTCTTATTATAATTGAAGACGTGTCGAGCTTCCAATTTATCCAAGCGAGATCGTAGACCACCCTCCAGAGCGTCATATGCTGCTGCCATCCCAGCAAACTTAGTTTCGCCGCCAGTAATAGGAATCTCGATAGCAAAAAGCGTGGTTGCCCGATAGGGCTTTTCTCGATGGGCGCCATCCGAATGGAAATGCATTTCGCCATCCGGCAAAACACCGATTAACTTACCCTCTTCACGAATGTTGCTAACATACATGACACCGCGTTTCGACTGCTTGTTATCGGGGTCTCCTTTACTGCGATCATTCCTGTCGACAAAACCAAATAGGGCAGCAAACCTTGCCTGATCTTCATCATTAATTTTTTGACCTGGAAAACAAAGAACCGAGTAACGAAAAAAAATTTCACGTATGAGTTGAGCTAGCTTTTCACTAAGTGGTTTGCGCAAATCCACTCCGGTAACCTTCGCCCCGACAGCCGGATGTTCTGCCACAACATTCAATTTCTCAATAGTATTCAACATGCCCCACTTTTTACGCGTCTCTTGAGTTATAAAAATTTTTACAATTATTATAACACCCAATTAATATTAAAAACGATACAGACATTTAAATAAATTTAAAATTTTTCTTTGTTTTATGGGTTAACAGGTTATTTTTGTTGGTTTACAGTATTACTCGTGTATTTAATAAGTAAGCCTCAAAATCGTTAAAAGAGGCGAATGAAATATCAGGGAGGTATTTTATGTTTAGTAGACTGATAGCGGGGGTTTTTGCCCTGAGTTCTATGGCTTTAATTGCAGCAGCTCCAGCCAAAGCTGTAGATTTTCCTAAAAAGAATATAACATTCTTAATTGCTTATGGACCAGGTGGTGGTTTTGATACAATTACCCGGAAATTAGCGCCATACTTGAAAAAAAATCTCGGTGGTAAAGTCAATATCGTCGCAAAAAATTTACCCGGCGGTCGTGGAAAAAAAGCCGCGGCATTTCTTGCCAAACGGAAACCTGACGGCTCTCACATTCTAATGTTCAATATGCCGGGCCATGCTATGCCCAATATTATTGGAGAAAAAGCTGGATATGATGTTCGCAAGATCGATTGGCTTGGCCGTGTTGCTCAATTTCGCTACGTCATAGTGACAAGTGCATCAAAAGGGAAATACAAGTCAATTCAGGACGTATTAAAAACTAAAAACCAGATAAAGATTCCAATTACTGGGCCTGGAACGACAGGATACCTTGCCAGCACTATTCTCTGGAATGCGCTTGGTGTGAGCCCCAAATATATCACGGGGTATAAATCGAGCTCCCGTTACGCGCTTGGCGTAATAAGAGGCGATGGGGATCTTACAATCCTAGCTAAAGGCAGCTTTAAAAAATATGTCAGCAGTAAAAAGAAAAAGAGAGCCGCTTTTAAAGACTTGAAGCCCATTCTTGAAATTACAAATGGTAAATCTGAATTTGGTGTTCCTACTACTGGGGAAATGGGCAAGAAAGACCTAGCCATTCTCGGTGGAGACCGGATCGTAGGTACAACGCCTGGGACGCCAAAAGCAATAAAAGATAAATTGGCGAACGCTTTGTACAAATCAATTACGGATCCAGAATTTGTTGCATGGGGCAAAAAAGTAGGCCGACCGGTCGCACCTTTGAACTCCGCCGATGCTACTAAATTAGTAGGTGAACTATTCTCTTACTACATTAAGTATAAGGATCTTCTTGCTGCTAGTAACAAGAAGACTCGCTGATCTAGCGTAGGCGGCCGGAGAAAAAGTTTTCGACCGCCTACTGCACTCTTGTAGGCAAATCACATGCAACCTGATAGACGGCTTGGCTCGCAGCCTATACCCATTAAACAAATAATATTAATTTAGGTCAGATCACCAAGGGGCAAAGAAGTTCGTGTTTGAAGCATTAATTGAAGGCATTGTTAATCTTGGATCATTGCATTCCCTTTTGCTATTGGCAGCTGGGTCGGCTGTTGGTTTGTTATTTGGTGCAATTCCAGGTCTGGGAGGGACTACAGCCGTCGCTCTGCTTATCCCGTTAACTTTTGGCATGGAACCGTGGCAAGCAATCATTTTAATGGGTGGCGTCATGGCCGCAACTTCTACAGGCGGCTCGGTAAGCGCTATTTTACTCAACACTCCGGGTATAGCGCCAAATGCAGCAACAACATTTGATGGCTATCCATTAGCACAACAAGGAAAAGCAGGTATGGCAATCGGCGCTGGAGCAACGGCGTCAGCCCTTGGAGGTGTTATTGGCGTCATTTCCCTGGTAGCAGTCATTCCAATCATGAAAGCGATTGTGTTACTCTTTACCCCTCCAGAGTTTTTTATGCTTGCCATCTTTGGTCTTTGCGCGATCGCAGTCTCTTCAGGCGACCGGCTACTGCAAGGTTTAATAACCGCCATTATAGGACTAATGGTTGGGTTTGTAGGCTATTACGATGTTACCAGTACGGTACGGTATGATTTCGGCATTCCGCTATTGGAGGACGGAATAAAGCTGGTTCCAGCCCTTATTGGATTATTTGCTATATCTGAAATGATTAATCTCGCAGTTAAGGGAGGATCTATTTCACAGGACACCTCCAATGTTAAGATTAGCCGTATCTCTGATGGGGTGAAGTCAGTCTTTAAAAATTGGTCTACCATGTTAGTCGGCTCAGGTTATGGAACATTTATTGGAGCCGTTCCGGGGGTAGGAGGTACGGTAGCCGCTTTCCTTAGTTATTCCACTCAAGCGCAACGCGATCCAACACCTGATATTGAATATGGAAAAGGCAATATTAAGGGNGTCATTGCNCCAGANTCTGCGAATAACGCAAAAGATGGCGGCTCNTTAATACCAACTCTTGCCTTTGGAATACCNGGCAGTGCAGAAACAGCCGTCTTTTTGGGAGTGCTTGTATTACATGGAATTGAACCAGGACAGAAGCTACTTGAAGATCACCAGGACCTCGTCTTTACACTAGT
Source organism: Rhodospirillales bacterium (assembly GCA_002727395.1). Lineage (GTDB taxonomy): Bacteria > Pseudomonadota > Alphaproteobacteria > MPNO01 > UBA2964 > UBA2964. The sequence goes on from PBWY01000042.1 coordinate 10,027, forward strand.
TGTTGCTTTAACCGTATCAGCCGTATTTGCTACTCTTGTAGTTCTTGCGCTTGCAAAGTACATGGCCCTTCTTACTCGTATAAGCGTCCATATGCTTATTCCGACCGTAACTGTAGTAGCCCTAGTTGGTGCGTTCGCTTTGAATACAGAAATTGGCGATGTAGTAATTGCATTTATATTTGCTTTTATTGGCTATTTTATGATCCGTTTTAACTATCCGAGAGTGACTTTCACTATAGCAATTGTCTTGGGCAGTATAACCGAATTAAGTTTCCACCAATCAATGCTAATNTCCGATGATCAATGGTCNATTTTTTATACNAGAGAACTCTCTGTCTTTTTAATGTTTCTNACGATTTTGAGTCTTGCCTTCCCAACNTTCCGNCGAAAAATGAAGGAAAGAAAATTAAAAAAAGCTGGAGTTGAGCAATGAAGATACCCGAGCATCGCCGAGCTACTGCTTATTACATCTTAATTATTTTAGCATTTGTGATTTTGTTTATAATCACAAGCTATCAATACAAGCTTACAGACCGAATGTTCCCGCTTTTAGTAAGTTATATTGCTCTGCCATTGTTAATAATGGATCTACTTGCCTTAACCGATAGTAAGTTAGGTGAAAAACTCTCTCTTTTCTTCTCTGCAAAAACGCCGAAAGAAGTCGACAAGGATGCAGATAAAACGCTCCGAACCATTGGTCAAGAACTAAAAATTTTTGCGTGGATGGGAACACTTGTTTTAGGCATATATTTAATAGGATTCTTGCCTTGCACGCCCGTATTTGTTTACTGCTGGATGAAATACCGAGGAGGCTACTCAGTTCGAGAAAGCTCGTATTTAGCCATTGCAACTATTGTATTTGTTTATGTGCTTTTCGAAATTATTTTGCAGTACGAACTCTATCCCGGCATCTTTTTATATTGGTATGGTTAATCTGATAAAGAAAAATTAGTCGGGGATATTACTGGCCCCATGGTTCCAATGCAGCTGCCTGCTTACCAGCAATTTGACCTGTTACAAGGCATTCGGCGAGATTTCCACCTGACATGTATAGATGACCCCAACTACTGCCCAATTCTCCAGCTGCATAGAGCCTTGGAATGGGGTTGTCATCGATGTCAATAATCCGTTGCTGAGCATCATGCTCGGGCCCCCCTTGAGTGTTGGACACAACAGGCCAAACCTGTCCAGCATAAAATGGTGCACGCTGTATTTTCATCATGGTCCCTGACGGCCTACCAAAATCCAAGTCATCCTTTTTTGCGCAAAGTTCGTTCCACCTATCAAGTGTAGACTCCAATTCGGCTGGTTCCATATCAATCATCACTGCTAGTTCTGAAATTGAATCTGCTTTGCGGATTAAACCAGATTCAATTTCCTGCAAATTATCATCACTCCAATCATAGTGCGCGTCTGGATCATTCCTCGTAGGAGCTCCCACTCTATACCGTCGGCGGCCAACCTCATCAAAAATGACATATGAGGGTATCCGGGGAAAATCCTGTGTGACCGTATCATAGAATTCCATCGGCCTATGTGAGGTATCCTGAGTGTAAGGCGGGTTTTCATTCATATAACGTTTGCCGAATTTATCAACAACGATCCAAGTCATTTGAACGACCGCAGTTGCTTCACGGCCAGGAATCCAGTCCGGCAACCTTTTCATCCTAATGGCGTAAGGATATTCTGGATGATCAAAGCCATACGATCCATGGTAATGCCACATATGCCAAAGTTTTGCGCCCAACTCCTGCGACATACGAATACCATCTCCGGTGTTGGAATTGGTAGTAGCAGCGAGAACTGGTTTCATTTGCCAATATTGGCGTTTCATTTCCTCATTTGCTTCAAACCCGCCGCAAGCTAATATCACTGCTTTCCGAGCTTTCACATTACAAATACCAGCTTTTGTTTCAATTACCGCACCTTGTACTTCCTTGGATCCATCAGTTTTATAAATAAGTCTTTTGACCGGAGCCTCGAGCCAAATATCAATTTCCCGCTTTGCTACATTATCTTCAAGTGTCTTAAAAACTCTTGCTCCTCCCGGTGCGCCACGAACATGAGGATAATATGTAGCAGGATCAAAATTAGGAATTTCCTCAATCAAGGTTTGGTAAAAAGTGTCGTAGCCCTCAAAAGGATAGTTCGCAACTTTTTCTCTAGGATTAACAATCGCACCGTTAACTTCCGCCAACTTTCTCATGTACGGTTCTATCTTCGCCATGCCATCTGCTAATGCTCTATTAACTGACGAGGGTGTGCGGCCACCGTTTGTTGCCTCTAAATACTTAAAGGCTTCATTCGGGTCATGAGCAGACCTCATCGCGCCGTAAGAGCAAACAGAGATTCCTCCCGGATTAGCCATTTTATCTACTAGTAATACTTCTGCACCGGCGTCATATGCTTCAATGGCAGCTATTCCACCGGAATACCCGTAGCCAACAACAATTACATCATACTCGGCATTAAATTTTAATGGCGTGGAATTACCTGAACCTTCTATCATTATACCTCATCCAATCTTTTTATGGATTGTCACTTTGCCTCACCAATTGAAGTCGTGCAACTTTTTGCCAAATTTATGATAATATTAATCTATCTTCTTCTACCTGCAATTATTCTATCTAGATTCTTTGTAGCGTTGTGCAGAATGTTCACCAGCAGTGCACGGTAAAAAAATAGGTTTTTCCGCTGAAGAAAGACAGCTAGGAAGGCATTCAACATGAGTATCGTGTGAGTGATTAAAAAACAAAACAATTGAGTGACGATTTATTCCTGAATAATTATTCATTACCCTGTGTAAACTCGAGTGATACTTAGCATTGGTCCACCGTAACATAATATCCCCTAAATTTACG
>PBWY01000043.1 GCA_002727395.1 Rhodospirillales bacterium
AAATTGATAACGCTTCTTTTAAGTAAAGATTTTTAACTAGTTATGATGAAAATATGGAATTCTCTTTCTTAATACATCCCTCCGAATTAGAAGCAATCGAGAAAAAATTTGTTTTAAACCCCGAATCAAGTGAGAAAATTGCTCTCGCAAAACGATTTGGTTTTGAAGAAATAAAAATTTTTACCATAAATGTTTTTGTAAAGGCTATAAAGTCTAAACATGCAGTTCGGGTTAGTGGTAAAATAAATGCAAAAATCGTGCAAAATTGTGTCGTATCAATGGTGCCCATCGAGAGTATTATTGATGAAACATTCGAAGTCGACTTTTATGATATTTCGCATGTAGTTACGGAAACTTTTTTAGACGATGGATTGTTTGAAGTTTATGAAAATGATATTATAGACCTTGGAGAACTTGGGGCTCAAGAATTGGCTTTGGCAGCCAACCCATATCCTAGAGCGGAGGGTTTGGCAGACGAAGTTATTGGACCTTATTTAATTACTAAAGAAGATAAGAAAAACAAACCATTTGCCGCACTAGCCGGTATCAAACAAAAAAAGTAAGATGAGAGACGATTATTAATTATTATTTGAGTTGTGGCTTGCCGTGGCGTAAGAACTTAGGTATTACAACCGCCCCTTTAGTAGGTTTATGAGTGGAAATTGATATTATGGCTGTACCGAAAAAGAAAACATCCAAATCGCGTCGGAATATGCGCCGTTCGCACCACGCTCTTACTGGAGGTAGTTATGTCGAATGTCCGAACTGCGGTGAGCTCAAAAGGCCACATCATGTTTGTGGCTCTTGCGGTTATTATAGCGAACGTGAAGTCATGGAAGCTTCTGGTGTTTAAGCTGAATTTGTCCTGAAACTAGTATACGGAACCCATTTTGAGTAAGCGTCTTACTATCGCACTTGATGCAATGGGTGGTGACAATGCCCCAGAAATCGTTGTGGAGGGTGCAGCTATAGCCCTTGTTCGATTTCCTGAAGTTAAATTTATCTTGTTTGGAGATAAAAATAGAATTTCGCCGCTTTTAACAAAGCACGGGTTACCGAATTCTTCAGCGGAAATTGTACACACAAATGATGCTGTAAGCTCTGAGGAGAGACCTACAATTGCCTTACGGCAGGGTAAAAACTCAAGCATGCAGTTAGCCATTAATGCGGTGAATTCTGGTGAGGCCGCTGGAATAGTATCAGCTGGAAATACTGGTGCTTTAATGGCGATGGCAAAGATATCACTAAAAATGTTACCCGGAATAGATCGTCCGGCTATCGCGGCTACTTGTCCCACGAGTGTAGGAGAGAGCGTTATGTTAGATCTGGGTGCAAACGTAGAAGGTGATGCTGAGAATCTCATTCAATTTGGGATGCTAGGTGCCGCATTTGCTAGAACGGTTTTTGGTATTGAGCAACCTTCCGTCGGATTGTTAAATGTGGGACAAGAAGAAGTAAAAGGGCGGGATGCTGTCCGTCAAGCGGCAGCTTTGTTTAGAGAGCGTAAATTACCTTTTAAATTTCACGGGTTTGTTGAAGGTGACGATATAGGCGCTGGCACCGTAGATGTCTTTGTTGTTGATGGTTTTACTGGCAATATAACGTTAAAAACCTTAGAGGGAACCGTGCGGCTTTATTCAGAGTACTTAAGACAGACTTTTAAAAGTTCTCTAATGTCTAGATTAGCTTATTTACTAGCAAAGCGATCTTTTATGAAAATGCGTGCACGAATTGACCCCCGTAGATATAACGGTGCAACTTTTCTGGGTTTAAATGGTGTAGTAGTTAAAAGCCATGGTGGTACGGATGGATTTGGGTTCGCTAATGCTATTGGTGTCGCAATAGATATGACGGCGAATGGAATCAATGAATTTATTATACGTGAGCTGGCTGAGTATGGAGAGCAGGAAGCACACCAGGCGCGGATTTTATGACTCGNCGATCGATTNTTGTTGGATGTGGTTGTTATTTACCANAACGCGTTGTNACNAATGAAGAATTGGCTCGTAGCATTGATACATCTGACGANTGGATTCGNAAAAGAACTGGTATCNTCGAACGAAGAATAGCGGACGAAAANGAAAAAACTTCTGATTTAGCNATCAATGCGGCTAGAGAGGNAATTAAAACAGCAGGAATTTCTGTAAATGATATTGATCTCATAGTTTTAGCTACTGCTACGCCTGACGAGACGTTTCCAGCAACTGCAACAAGAGTCCAAGAGGGACTGGGAATGACAAAAGGAGCGGCATTTGATGTTCAGGCGGTATGCACCGGTTTTATTTACGCTCTAAATATAGCGGATAACTTTATTAGAGTGGGGCAAGCGGAAACCGTTATGGTAATTGGTGCAGAGACCTTTTCTAGAATATTAGATTGGGAAGACCGCACTACTAGCGTTTTGTTTGGTGATGGCGCTGGTGCTATAATTATTCAGGGTTTGGAACAAAGCAGTGATAAAAATCTTCGCGGCATTTTAAGTAATCACCTTCATTCTGATGGTCGCCATCATGATTTTCTTTACGTTGATGGAGGACCCTCTTCAACTAAATCAGTTGGTCACCTTAGAATGGAGGGGCGAGAGGTATTTCGTCATGCAATTAAAAATATGGCTTCGGTTCTGGAAGAGGCTTTAGAGGCCAATAATCTATTACCTGAAGATATAGACTGGCTAGTTCCACATCAGGCAAATAAACGTATAATTGACGGAACAGCACAGAAGCTGAAATTAGCTCCTGAAAAGGTGATTGTAACTGTTGACCGTCACGCAAATACCTCTGCAGCCTCAATTCCCTTAGCTCTAGGGGCAGCATTAAATAATGGTTTAATAAAAGAACAAGATATAGTTGTTTTAGAAGCTATGGGTGGCGGTTTTACATGGGGAGCTAGTTTAATTCGCTGGTAGTGAAAAAGGTTTAGACTTCTGTTTATGATCCCTTAGTTATTTTCTTGTTATTGACTGCTATATTCCATGTGGTTACCGTCGTTAATGTTTTTGCAAGGGGACCCAAATGCCGAGTTCAACAATAACGCGTGCTCAATTAAGTGAGGCTGTATATCAAGAGCTAGGATTATCTAGGAACGAATCTGCAGAACTTGTTGAGAGTTTACTCCATGAAATTAGTAACACCTTGGTAAGGGGCGAACAGGTAAAAGTATCTTCATTCGGGAGTTTTACTGTAAAGCATAAAAGAGAAAGAACTGGTCGAAATCCAAAAACTGGAGAAGAAGTACCTATTAAACCTAGGCGTGTGCTTGTTTTTAAGGCTTCCAATATTCTTAAAAGAAGAATTAACACTTCTTTAAATCCCGTTGGTTAAAACCGTTAGATGATTAAGGGCTAAGATGCTTACAGGTGATGCTACACAAAAGATCGTAAAAAAGCCGCTTAAATCACCAAATAAATCTGCTGATGCATTCAGAACAATCAGTGAAGTGGCAATAGAATTAGCGCTTCCGACCCACGTTTTACGCTTCTGGGAAACAAAATTTTCTCAAATAAGGCCTTTAAAACGAGGGGGCGGGCGTCGCTATTATCGACCGGAAGACATTGCAATTCTACGGCAAATTAAAACTCTTTTATATGAGGATGGCTATACCATCAGAGGCGTGCGCAAATTAATTCGCGACGTTGGACTTAAAAATATAAAAGGAGCTAAAAACAATTTAGATAAAAAATCCCGGGTAAACAAAGCGTCAACGCTTGAAACTAAAACAGAGGTTTCAGCTCAATTAAAAATTGAGTATCGCGAGACACTGGAGAAGACTTTGGAAGAACTTATCGCTCTTGAAGAAGAATTTTGTAAAGATTAATATAATTTTTCTGCTAGACGCTGACGCTTCTGTTGGATCAACCCACTACTAAACCCTTTCAGTCTCTCCTGACGGGGCAAAAACAAAACGCCAGTCGGACAGATTGGAACCCATTTTTTTTATAATGGCTTCCAATAGAACAAAATAAGTTTCCGCAAGGTAGGGACACGACTTTTGTTCCACTTTTATCCTCTTTTTCCGTTATTTTCCGTTTTTGACTTGACGCAGAAATTAAAAAAGCGCAGAAAACTGCGGTCGGAGCGTGGCGCAGTCTGGTAGCGCACTTGACTGGGGGTCAAGGGGTCGTAGGTTCAAATCCTATCGCTCCGACCAGGTATTACTTTTAAGTATTATATAAATTGAGGTTACAAAATGTGGCAAAAATTTAGGAATTTAATTGTTATTTTGTTTGGCGTTTTTGTATTAGCTGGGTGTAAAGCTGATAAGGCAGAAGTAACATTATATACCTCGGATATTGAGGATGCGGTAGCCGGTAAGGTTGTTGAGGTTCCTGTGAAAGCCACTTTTCGAATCATGGGTAAAGATAAAAAGAATCTTTTGGGAAAATCTGTTGCTGTGGCAAAGAAATATCTTTCGAAAGGTAGTAAGTTTACGCGCTCTAAAGGGCAATTTGGAGAAAACCTTGTAATCGAGACCAAGATCCCGATGGGAAAAATTGGACCTTTGAAAAATTCTCTTAAAACTATGGGTCAAAGGTTAGCAGCGGTAGTGATCAATTCGTCGGGTAAAAGGTTAGATTTTATGATTTCTAAAAGGGGACGAATGGCACTCAATAAAGAGTTGAGAAAGATAAATTATATGCTGAGTCTGGATAAGGTAATAAAAAGCGCAATGTATCGAGTCATAAGTGATAGTAGAAAGAAATATAAAGTCTCTGCATATGCCGTNTGGGTTTCTAAAAAGCCTNACTTGTCNTATACGAAAANATTNAACCGNCGAGATGAAGCAGTNTTAACATTTAAAGGAGGTTCNGATAGCATTTANTCCCAACTCNGGCATTTTATAATTGTCAAATAAAAGAGCAATATAGGCNATCATANGGATCGCNGCGCTAAAAATTTAAAAANCTTTTNNGGGANTATCTTTGATAACNAGGGGTGCCGATTTCAATTAGATATTTGGATTTTTAAAAATGGTTTGCTGCGGTGGTGATTTGCTTCGAATNTTTGGATTTCTTCTGNNTATTTTCTAGTTAAAGAAATATCATCTAGTCCNTCCAACAAACAGCGTCTTTTGAGNGGGTGCATNTCAAANNTGTATTCTNTACCATTAGGGNCAATCACTTTCATTGCCTCTAGGTTNACCGTAATTTTAGCNCCTATATTTTCGACAAGTTGTTGTCGTANGTCATGGCAAGCNTTTTGNNTCAGTTTCACGGGACATAGTCCGTTTTTCGTTAAATTATTGTAGTGTATATCACCGAAACTTGANGCTATCACTGACCTAATTCCAAAAGATTTCAACGCATAAACGGCACTTTCNCGNGATGANCCGATACCCCAATTCTGGTCAGCGACTATAATTTCTGATTTTGTATAAGGNTCCTGATTAAATATGAACTNTNTATTNTTTTTNTCACCGTTCCGGGTAAATCGTTGGTCATGAAACATNACCTTTTTCAGGTAAGGGTCATTAACGGGNAGNTTATTAAAGCGNGTNGGACATATTTGATTAGTATCTACATTAATTNTTTCAAATGGACAGGCGATGGCCGTTAATTTTCTAAATGGCTCCATANTCNTCAGCCTAACTTCCGGACGTCAGTGAGTTTTCCTTTTATAGCCGCTGCNGCAGCCATAGCNGGACTTACNAAATGAGTTTTNCCGTTTGGTCCCTGTCTACCAACAAAGTTNCGGTTGGATGTTGAAGCACANCTCTCTCCNTCTTTTAANAAATCNCCATTAAGAGCTGTGCAAAGCGAGCANCCTGGCTCGCGCCATTGGAAACCCGCTTCNAGGAATATTTTATCTAGTCCNTCTTTTTCTGCCTGTCTTTTAACACTTTTAGATCCTGGAACGACCCACGTNTGAACNNNTGCNTGTCCTTTTGCAGCTACNTCGGCNGCAGCACGCAAGTCTTCAATTCGAGAATTGGTGCATGAACCGATAAAGACCCGATCAATTTTAATATCCTCAATTNCCATATCGGGTTTGAGNTCCATGTAGTNTAAAGCTTTCATGTATTCNTTNCGTTGGTTTTCGTCGNATACCTCATCCGGTGACGGNACNGAACCTGTAATTGGAACAGCCATTCCAGGNTTTGTACCCCAAGTTACCATTGGCACAAGCTCGTCAATATTTAGCNCTTTTTCATCATCAAATATCGCTCCGTNATCNGTCGGTAATGTNNGCCAATAATNAATGGCATCATTCCAGAGNGTGCCNTTNGGTATATAGGGCCTTTCCTCCATGTATTCATANGTGGTGTCATCTGGTGCAATCATTCCCATCCNTCCAGCTGCCTCTATTGTCATGTTACAGACNGTCATACGTTCTTCCATGGTNAGATTGTTNATGCATGATCCAGAAAATTCGATTGCCGTTCCTACCCCTAAGCCNACACCAAATTTGGCTATTAACCCCAANATTATATCCTTNGCATAAACTCCAAATGGAAGAGATCCTTCAATATTTATCCTGAGTNTGGAGGGNCGTTGCTGCCAAATGCATTGAGTGGCCATTATGTGCCCGGCCTCCGATGCTCCAATACCAAANGCAAGGCTTCCAAAAGCGCCATGTGTTGAAGTATGTGANTCTGCGCCACAGATNANCATACCTGGCTGGGAAATTCCCTGTTCNGGTGGGGTAANGTGTAAAATCCCTTGGTCNGGGTCTTGAAATCCAAAATACCGAATTCCGAATTCGGAGGTATTTNTNTCCATTAATTCCAACATACCGCGAATTTCGGGATCTTTTACACCGCTGACACCTCCAACAGTAGTTTCAGTAGGCATGTAGTGGTCAGCAAAACCAATAATTTGTTCTACCCTATAGGGCTTAATGTTTAAATCACGGAGCATAGAGAACGAGTGTCGAGACCCTTCGTGAATGAAAAGGCGGTCCACGTAAACTAAGTGTTCTCCATCAATTTCTGTAACGAAATGGCTATCCCATATCTTTTCAAATAATGTTTTAGCGCCCATTTTATATACTATTAAAAATTCATTAACGTTAAATTTAATTTTTCTCTGATTTAGTCTTTTTAAATATTTTTTTAAGTATGCAAAAATATTGATAATTTGATAGTTTACAAACTTAAACTAACTTTGATTTTAGAAAATATTCAATGATAGAAAAAGTAGATTGCATCGTCATAGGAGCCGGCGTCGTTGGTCTGGCAATTGCTAGGTCATTAGCGGTGGCTGGTCGCGAAGTTATTATACTTGAGGCTGAAAATTCCTATGGTATGCATACATCTACAAGAAATTCGGGTTGTATACACGCTGGCATCAATTATCCACCGGGAAGTCTAAAAAATCAGTTGGCTATCCGCGGAAAGAATTTGCTTTATCAATATTGTCCAGAACGCGGTGTAACCCATGAAATGACTGGTAAATTTGTTGTGGCTATAGAGGATGAGGATATTCCGGTACTTCACGAACTTAAGGAGAAGGCGAATAAAAATGGGCTAGATCAAATATATATTGCTGATGCCGGTCAGATCAAGGAAATGGAGCCAAATCTTAACTGCGCTGGAGCACTATATTCGCCCACCTCTGGCCTTATAGAACCCCATGATTTAATGACTGCCTTTTTAGGAGACGCTGAAAATTGCGGCGCTGTTTTAGCGGTAAATACCAAAGTCTTGTCAGGCGCAATATTTGAAGATTTTGTAGAGCTTATCGTTAGTGGAAATCCCGAAACTAAGATACGTTGTGGACTATGTGTTAATGCTGCTGGCCATGGGGCCCAAAAGATTGCGGCGGCAATTAAGGGGATTTCCTCGGAGACTGTGCCAAAGCAGTTTCTAACACGAGGATGTTACTTTGTAATGCATGGAAGAAAGCCCTTTAATCGGATG
>PBWY01000044.1 GCA_002727395.1 Rhodospirillales bacterium
CTGGGCCAGGAGGACTGACCCGTGCTCTCCTTGAAACAGAAGCAAAAATGGTTTTTGCGATTGAAAGGGATCCAAGGTGCGTAGCTGCACTTTCCCATTTAAATGTTTATTTTCCTGACAGGTTAAAGGTTATAGAAGCTGACGCACTTAATTTTGATTTACTCGAAGTTATAAATAAAAGCAAAATAACAATCGTGGCTAACCTTCCTTACAATATCTCGTTACCACTTCTCATTAGTTATCTTAAGAAAATCCACAAAATAAATAGTATGACGCTTATGTTTCAAAAAGAAGTGGCAGACAGACTAACAGCAAAGCCCGGCACAAAAACCTACGGACGTATAAGCGTCATCGCACAGTGGCTTTGCACCATTGAAAAAAAACTTTCTATTCCTCCTAAAGCATTTGTGCCACCCCCAAAGGTGCACTCCAACATAGTAAAATTTACACCGAATTTTCTGCATCCTGATCCAATTTTGTTTCAGGCCATGGAAACTGTCACAGCCGCTGCTTTTGGCCAAAGGCGGAAGATGTTAAAAAGTTCTTTAAAGTCTATTTTTAATAACCCCATAGATATATTAAATTCTGCAAAAATTGANCCTTNTGNCCGNGCCGAAAGACTNAAAGTTGATGATTTTTTTAAAATTTCTGAATTGTATGTNAAATCAAAAAAGATTTAGTNNAATCAATAACCTTCTTGTAACCNTTTGACAAAATCTGATAGNCCCACTTGNCGCTGACGCCTTAAACGCTCTGCCATTAGTATNGATTGTACCCTGCCAACACTAACTTCTATGTCTTCATTAATNATTATAAAATCNTACTCTGCCCAATGACTCATTTCNTCTGCGGCCCTAGCCATTCTAGTTTCTACNACTTCGTCGGAATCTTGTGCNCGTTGNTTTAATCGGCGATAAAGTTCATCNGTTGANGGCGGAAGAATNAAAACCCTTACTAAATCGTCGCCGGCTACTTCACCCAGCTGCTGTGCACCCTGCCAATCAATATCAAATATTACNTCAGAGCCATTAGACAGCGCTTCTTCAACTGATGCCCTCGGTGTTCCATAATAGTTATCAAAGACTTTGGCATGTTCGAGAAATTCATGGCGATTAACCATAAGATTAAATTCAGTCGGATCTACAAAATTATAATCGCAACCATCTTCTTCGCCGGGGCGCATTGGTCGGGTGGTGGTCGATATTGACATTGATAAATTACTATCTCGTTCTAGTAATAAGCGGGAAATGGTCGTTTTACCGGCCCCAGAAGGTGAGGACAGAACTAGCATCAATCCTCTTCGCTCTATTCTAAATGCTGACATATTATTCTCTGTCTATTCTATGTTTTGGACCTGCTCACGCATTTGGTCTATAGAAGCCTTTAAATCTAACCCTACNCGGGTCAAGTCCAAATTAGAAGATTTAGAACAGATCGTATTTGCCTCCCGGTTAAACTCTTGACAAAGAAAATCTAATTTTCGACCTAGGGGAGACCCTTCTCTTAGCAATAAACGTGCGCCTTTGATGTGCGCTGACAAACGATCTAGTTCCTCTTGTACATCGGCTTTGACTGCAAGAATTGCAACTTCCTGTGCTAAACGTTCATCGCTTAACTCAGGATTTTCAAAATTAAGAGATTGTATTTTTTTCATTAGGCGTTCTTGTAAAACCCCTCTTTGTGTACTTGTTATTTCACATGCGTTTTTGATAAACCCTTCAATACAATCTAAATGGCCCACAACATTGGCGTGTAAATTTTTTCCTTCATAAGCTCTACTTTTTACTAGTTGATTAATAGCTTTTTCCAACTCCCGTAGACTAACATTTTCTATAGCTTTTCTTTGTTCTTTAGACTCTAACTCCCTTATCTCTACGATCCCTCGTATTGATAAAAAACCGTCGACGTTCGGCGAAGGAATATTGTGGGTTGCTGAAATTTCTTTTCCAACTTTTATCAATTTTTCAAGTACAGGGATATTAATTGTCACGTCTTGCCCATTTTTCGTTTTGTTCAAAGTTAGGCTTCCAAAAATATTTCCACGGCTCAATTTATTCGCCAACAAACCTTTTAATTTTGTCTCCATGCACTCCATGCCCGCCGGTAAACGAAGTTTAATATCTAAAGAACGTGCATTCACGCTTCTTAGCTCCCAAACCCACGAAAAATCACTTTCCGTACCCTCAACACGCGCAAATCCTGTCATACTAGATACAGACACTTTTATTCCCTAATCTTTAGATTAAATTTAGGCCACTATAAGTGTCATATTTATTTGCAACAAGGCCAAGGAATAATGATTAAATGAAACCCAAATCAATTCTTATCACCGGTGCGTCAAGCGGAATAGGCGCGGCTCTTGCATTTGAATACGCGGACAAAGGTATATTTTTAGCTCTATCAGCGAGAAACTTAAGTAGATTGAATTTAATAGCAAATAATTGCCGAAAAAAGGGAGCGTTTGTTGAAATTAAAATACTCGATGTGACTAAAGGTAAGCCGATGAAGGAGTGGATATCAGAGATTGATGAACGTGTTTGCCTTGACCTTATAATAGCCAATGCTGGAATAGCTGGAGACAGATTTGATTATGGACAAGGTATTAATTCGACTCGCATGATTTTTAACACTAACATAGAGGGTGTGTTAAATACCGTCATACCAGCCCTAAACTGCATGGAAAAAAGAGGAAGCGGCCAAATTGCAATTATGAGTTCTCTAGCTTCCTTTAGAGGTTTTTCTGGAGCGCCATCATATATAGCCACTAAGGCGGCGGTAAGAATTTGGGGAGAAGGCCTCAGGGAACGCTATAAAGAAAAGGGAATAAAAATCTCTGTTATATGCCCAGGTTTTGTAAAAAGTCGAATTACGGAAAAGAATTTATTCTGGATGCCTCTTCTTATGTCAGGTGAGAAGGCCGCTAAAATTATCCGTCGAGGCCTTAATAAAAACTATCCACGAATTGCTTTTCCTAGAAGAATGTATTTTATCGCATTGGCATTTAGTTTGTTGCCAACATTTTTGTCTAACCTCTTAACCCCTAAAACTCCACCAAAAGAATAACTCCCCACAAAAAATATGAAATTTAACCTCAATTAGCCCTGCGTATCTTTTTTCGCCATTGCACTACATTGCGTATATGTTCTTTCAGTGTAGAAGCAAATGCGTGACCACCCAACCCATCTGCAACGAAATATAAATAAGGCGTTCTTGATGGAGTTATAGCGGCTTTAATCGATGCCACCCCTGGATTACATATTGGATGAGGAGGTAACCCTTTATGGACATAGGTATTAAATGGCGAATCGAAATTAAGGTCCTTTTTCAATAATGCTCTCTTGAGAAGTCTCCGACCTTTAGTGATGCTGTAAACCACAGTAGGGTCAGACTGCAAGCGCATTCCGGACCTCAAACGATTATGAAATACTCCTGAGACGATTAAACGCTCATTATTTTTTGCGGTTTCTTTTTCAATTATTGACGCCAAGACCATTGCCTCTCTAGGAGATTTCAACGGACTGTTTTCTGGGCGTGTCAACCAAGCTTTTTTTAGTTCTTGGTCTAGTTTTTCACGCATTCTTCTTACTATGGACAAGCGGGTATTCCCATAAGAATAAAAATAAGTTTCTGGTAGCAAGGTACCTTCGTGCCAAAATGCATTGGGAACTTTTCCAATAAGCCCTGGTGCCGAGAAAATTATATTTTTAATTTGATCTCCAGTTAATCCTTCTGGAATGGTAAGACGTCGTTTGACAGTAAATCCGGAAGATATCACCAACGCTACCTTGTTAATACTTGAATTCGGTTGAAATTCAAACTCTCCAGCCAAAAGGTTTTTATCCAAACCTTTGTAAAAACTCCACAGTCGAAATAAAAACGCATTTTGGATTACGCCTTCCTCTTCAAGAAATCTAGATATCTTCTGGACCCCACTACCCTTTTTAATAATAACTATTTTTGGTTGTTTAAGGGGCCCCTGATAGTTAGCGTAATATTCAAAAAGACCCACTAGCCCGACGCTAAGACCAACTATAATGACCGCTAGGATAAGCAGATTTCGATGCAGAAACCCTAGAAATTTTTTCAGCTTAATTCTCTGAAAATAAGTGTGGCATTAGTGCCCCCGAAACCAAAAGAATTGGACATTGCAATCTTTACTGAACGCTCTTTGGCCTTATGGGGAACCAAATCAAGATCACAACCCTCAGAGGGGTTATCTAAGTTTAGAGTCGGAGGAACCAAATTATCTCTAATGGCCAATATAGAAAAGATTGCTTCTACAGCCCCAGCAGCACCTAATAAATGACCAATTGATGACTTCGTTGATGACATTGAGAGGTTGTAAGCGCTATCTTCAAACAAACGTTTTACCGCACCTAACTCTATCTCATCGCCTAAAGGAGTCGATGTACCATGTGCATTGATATAATCTACCTCATCGTGGTTTAAACCGGCTCTTAGGAGTGCCATTTCCATAGCACGCTTAGCCCCTGCGCCATCCTCGGCAGGGGCTGTGACATGGTGCGCATCGCCTGACAGTCCATAACCCACAATTTCTGCATAGATTTTTGCACCACGTTGTTTCGCATGCTCAAGTTCTTCTAAAACTAAAACACCCGCTCCTTCACCCATAACAAAACCATCTCGGTCTTTGTCCCAGGGTCGCGATGCAAATTTAGGCCGTTCATTGAACTTACCAGCAAGCGCACGCGCAGCAGAAAAACCTGCTATACCGAGTGGACAGATTGCTGCCTCAGCACCTCCAGCTACCATCACGTCAGCGTCATCAAACTGAATTAACCTTGCAGCATCACCGATTGAATGTGCGCCGGTGGAACAGGCAGTAGCGACAGCGTGATTTGGTCCTCTGAAGCCGAATCGAATTGATACTTGGCCCGACACTAAATTAATTAATGTTGAAGGGATAAAAAACGGACTAACCCGGCGGGCACCTTTCTCATATAGGGCCACGGACGCATCGTAGATCCCGGGTAAACCACCTATCCCAGAGCCTATAATTACACCAGTTCGACAAAGGTCTTCTTCTCGTTCTGGTTTCCAGCCCGCGTCTTCTATAGCCTGAGTTGCTGCGGCAATTCCAAATATTATAAACGCATCATTTTTCCGTCTATCCTTATCACTCACCCAGCGCCTAAAGTCAAAATTTCCATCACTTTCTATTCCAAGGGGAACCTCCGCAGCTATTTTTACTGGAAGATCAGAAACGTCGAAACTTTGAATTTTGTCAATACCACTATGACTTTTCAGCAAAGACTGCCAAGAGTACTCAACACCTGAGCCTAGCGGAGTAACCGACCCAATGCCGGTAATGACGACACGTCTCATTAGGATTTTCTAATTAACGTTGTAAAACTTTTCAGAGAAAATGGTAAATTTATTAACAATCAGAGTTTTCACTAATAAAGGAAATCGCATCCTTAACTGTTAGGATTTTTTCTGCCGCATCATCTGGAATTTCACAACCAAATTCTTCTTCGAAGGCCATTACCAACTCTACCGTATCTAGGCTATCTGCACCTAAATCCTCAATGAAACTAGCACCATCTATTACCTTTTCTTCGTCTACTCCCAAATGTTCTACAACTATCTTTTTGACGCGATCTGCTACATCACTCATACCAGCATTCCTTTGTTAAAAATAATAAACCAAATTTATCAACACATAATACGCGATTTTATGTCGAATCAGGGCCAAACGCACAATCCATATTATATTTAACGGCCACCTATATCATTGCCATGCCCCCATTTACATGCAGAGTTTGCCCTGTCAAGTATCCACTTTCAATAGAAGCGAGGAATAATACACACGCGGCAACGTCTTCAGGTTCTCCAAATCTACTGACAGGAATTCTCTCAAGCATATTTTTTCTTTGAGAATCTGAGAGGGCCTCGGTCATCGGGGTTTCAATAAATCCTGGAGCAACACAATTAACTGTTATATTACGTGAAGCAACTTCTGCTGCCAAAGATTTTGTTAAACCGGTCATTCCTGCTTTGGATGCTACATAGTTTACCTGCCCAGGGTTACCCGTCTGTGCAACAATGGAAGTAACATTGATAATACGTCCGTAGCGGGCTTTCAACATAATTTTGACCGCAGATTGAGCAAGCCTGAATCCCGCAGTCAAATTTACTTCAAGTACTGCTTTCCAATCCTCTGCTTTCATTCGAATTGCTAATCCATCACGAGTTAAACCTGCATTATTTACTAGGATATCTAAACCTCCCATTTCACTGTGGGCTGCATGGATTAGATCTTCCGTGCTACCTTTATCTTTTAAGTCTGCAACCAACACGTGTGCTTGTTTTCCCAAATCTAAGGCAAGTTTATTAAGAGCAGCCTCATTACGTCCAGAAATTGAAACTGTAGCCCCTCTTTCAATTAATAATTTTGCAATTGCGCTACCAATTCCTCCACTGGCACCGGTAACAAGCGCAGACCGACCTTTGAGTTCAAACATGACCTATCTCCAAATTAAGCTAAATAGAATTGAGAAAACTTTCTATACTATCAGGGTCGTTTACCGATATGGCTGAAATTTCTTTATCTATCCTTTTCATTAAACCCGATAGAACCCTACCAGAGCCGATTTCTACAACTTTATCCACACCTTCTTTTTTCA
>PBWY01000045.1 GCA_002727395.1 Rhodospirillales bacterium
ACTAGGAACCTGGTGCCGCAACCAAGGATCGAACTCGGGACCTATTGATTACAAATCAATTGCTCTACCATCTGAGCTATTGCGGCATTCAGGTTGCAAAGTCGAAGCCAATTTGGCTCCATAATTAGCCGTATACCAAAAACAATACAAACTCCCAAGAGAAAAGTAAGGTTTCCAAGTAAGATAATCCATTAGTAATTTTTTTCATTAATTCTCAAGTATCTCCGAAAAACAGGTTGATCGTGTATTTGAAATTTGATCAATTACTATATTAGAATGTTCGACCATGTCTCAAAAGGACCTTCGCCATGGTGCAAGTAAATCCAAAACAAAAAGACGAAATGATTGAGGCGGGTATTAACTTTTTAGTTGATACTGGTATTAAACCCGTAAATGTACCTTCTACTCCGGGTGGAGGAAAATCCGAGCATATCGGCGAATATGAAACCAAAATGGTCTCCATCACAAATGGGCGCCCATTGACCGCTGAGCTTTCTCTCGACAGAGAGGGTTTCGCTTTAGTGAAGTTGGAGACTGGAGTAACAGATTTTTACGATGAAAGACAAATCGAAGATATTTATAATGCTGAGCTCGAGGTTTTCCTGATACAGGAACTAGCAGCTAAAAAGGTGGTTGTTTTTGATCATACTCTCCGGGCAGGGGACGAGGGTATTCGCAGAGTCAAGAAAGTGCGTGAGCCGGTTCAGCGGGCTCATAATGACTACACCGTTAAGTCTGGACCAGTGCGGGTGCAGGACTGGTATGGTCAGGAAAAGGCAGCAGAGTTTTTGAAACACCGTTTTGCAATAGTCAATGTATGGCGCTCGATCGAGGGCGTAGTAGAGCAAAATCCTCTAGCCATCTGTGATGCTCGCTCAGTGGCATTGGAAAATTTGATAGCAACTGAACGACGGGCTGCTGAACGAATTGGTGAAACCTATAGGCTTACACATAATCCTGATCAAAAATGGTATTATTTCCCAATGATGCAAAGAAACGAAGCGATGTTAATAAAATCTTACGATTCTGAAACAGATGGCCGGGCACGCTTTGCACCCCATACAGCAATTGTCGACCCACTGACTAACGATGATGCTGCACCGCGACAAAGCATTGAATCTCGTTTGTTTGTATTTTTTTAATGTTTACGACTCGATGGTCAAATTGATTAAATAATTAAAGAAACTTTAATCCTTAGACCAGACCAAAGGATACTGCTCGCAATCAATTGGTCCGCCGGGGACGAGATCGGGTGTATCTGGTACCGAGGGAATATATGAACGGGGTTGCCACGTAACGTCGTCGCCGGCAAACCGAATAGAGATAGCTCTGCGGCGTTCGCTCTTGGTTATATTTGGAGAGGCGTGATGTAGAACGGCTGCCTGAAAAGCCAAGCAATCTCCGGGCTCCAGATTATCAAAAGTTACTATGTCGTATTTTTCGGGTTCGTTTTCAATATCAGGAGCAGGTCCGTCAAAATATTCTGCCTCTTTTACCAAATCACCCAGCCCAATTCTAATAGGCTGATATATTTTACCCCAATTATGAGAGTTTCGTATAAAACTAATGGCGCCAGATTCTGCACTTGTTGGATCCATTGGTATCCAAAGAGAGATAATCTGAGAACCAGATAATTCGTAGTAAGGTAGATCTTGGTGCCAATATGTGGGGTTCTCGGTTCCCGGCTCTTTAACCAACAAGTGTTCATCAAATAGATTAAGCTTTTTGGTGTTCATGAGCCCAGCGGCAATGTCTTTTACAGATGAATTTGAGAGAAAATCATTGAACTCTGGTATACGTTTTCTCATGTGGTGGTCAGTAAAAAATCTTCCTTTACCTTCCTCTGCATATTCTTTGGCGGTAGGGCCGGGGTCCTCCATAGCTTTCTTAGTTCCTAAACGGAGTAAATTAATCATTTCCTCCGGGAAAACGCCTCGAATAAGAACAAAACCGTCATCCAGCCAAGCCTGTGCGAGATCCGTACTAACAACCATTTTTATTTCGTGATCCCTTCTACCTGCATTATTTTGTTATCAATCATTGGCCGGTATCACGTCTTTTACAGCGCCTCTCCAGCCTCCAGCGGTAATGTCAAACACTTCACCCGTTGGCATACGATACTTTATTTCATAAAAACTATTAGGGTCGCCGGTTTTATTACCCATAATATGTTTAGCACCTGCAGCTTCGACTTTTTTGCATGCCTTATCAATGTCGTCCACCCAAATTCCGAAATGGTCTAACCCAAAGAATGGTTCTTCTCCTTTGTAACCGAGGGGCTTACCATTTCTATTTAAAAGAGCGATATTTACTATACCATCAGTTAAATATTTAGTGCCGGTTCCGGAATTACCAACCTCAAACATATCAAAAGCTTGTTTAAAAAATTCACAACTCGCCTCCGGGTCTTTAACAGAAAGTGCAATATGACGTAATTTTCCCATGGAACTCTCTCTTTTAAATTATAAGACAAAGACTTTTTTTTAAATGTTCATAGACCTCTGGCCTGCCGTCAACAAAAACCGGTGCGATGATTAGCTTTGAAATTGTATAATTGGTATAAAATTAAATAATTAGTTGGGAAAACCAAATGAAAAGACTGCTTTTATTATTGCGACACGGTCAAGCTGAGAGTGGAGGAGGTAAAGCAGACTTTGACCGTTTACTTACCGATAAAGGTTTAATACAAACTAGGGCCATAGCATGTTGGTTAAAAAAAAAATAATTTTACCCGAAAGGCTTATCTGTTCATCCGCTAACCGTGCGCTATCTACTGCTCGAGGGCTGGCTGCCTTCATTTCTTTGGATGAAAATGAGATACAAATTAACAATCGAATATATGCGGCTAGTTTAGAAACGCTGCTCGATATCGTGCAAGCTCAACCGTACAATTGTCGCTACTGCATGTTAGTAGGCCATAATCCGGGTTTAGATTGTTTGGTAGAAAAGCTATGTGGCGTGGAAGATTTCTTTCAGGGTGGCGGCAGTTTGTCGACGGCCTCTATGGCAGTCATAAAATTTGACTGTGGTTGGGCCGATCTCACTCCTGGTTCGGCTTCATTAAATTATATCGTTCGACCAGAAGACGTTGACGAACGGAGTTTAAATATTTAGGGGTCGAAAATAATGAATAGACTCTTTAAAAATTGCCAGACTTGAAGGTTTAAGATTGCTTGGGTAACTTTATTGATAAAAGTTCTTTGAATTAGGGTTAGAACATGGATGGTATTGATAACCAAGATAAAATTGAAAAAGATATCTGGTCTGATGCTGGTACTACCCGTGTTCCATTTGAGGTTTATCAAAGTCCTAAGATTTATGCCGACGAGTTAGAAAAAATATTCTATGGGCCTACGTGGAATTATGTAGGGCTAGAGTGTGAGATCCCGAAAGCCGGAGATTTTCGACGTAACTTTATCGGTGAACGCGAAATTCTATTGATCCGGAAAGAAGATGGAAATATTTCGGTTGTTGAAAATCGGTGCGCTCATCGTGGAGCTCAACTCTGTCAGTCACTTTCAGGTAATACAGGGACTGCAATAATGTGTCCCTATCATCAGTGGACTTATACTCTTGATGGTGTACTGACGGGAATGCCATTTAAAAGGGGGATAAATGGCAAGGGAGGTCTTAACCCAGATTTTGATATGCAAAACCACGGACTATTAAGTTTACGCGTTGAAACCCTAAATGGTGTTGTTTTTGCAAGTTTTGATAAAGATGTTGCGCCGCTTAAGACCTACTTAGGCAACAATATGGAAAAATATTTTACTCGAATTTTTGATGGGCGCGGTTTGAGGGTGGTGGGTTATGAACGGCAGGTAATAGATTGTAACTGGAAACTCCAGATGGAGAATCTGAAGGATCCCTATCATGCTGGTATCTTACACCTTTTTTTAATTTCGTTTGGCTTATTTAGGCTTGATCAAGAGTCGAAATGTTTGGTGGATGATAGTAAAGGCCATTCGGTTCTCATGACCGCTAAAGGAACAGAGGAGGGGAAGGAGGATACCGGTGGAGTCCGTATAGCCGCTCCTGACTTCACTCTCACTGATCATGATCTCATAAAGCCGCGTATGGAATTTCCCGACAACATTACCTTATCAATTCAAACATTATTCCCTTCAATCATTGTCCAAGCCCAATGCAATACGCTTGCGACACGCCACGTTATCCCAAAAGGTCCGGGTAGCCATGAGCTGGTTTGGACATTTTTTGGGTTTGAAGATGATGACGAAGAGATGAGAGATTTACGGCTTCGTCAGGCTAATCTTATGGGTTCTGCTGGTTATGTTACATTAGACGATGCAGAGGCTCTGGAGTTCAGCCAATTGGGTCTTACCGGTTTGCCTAATGGTCAATCAGCTGTTCTTGAAATTGGAGGGACTGATTGTGAGTCTAATGACCATTTGGTAACAGAGTCACTCATACGTGGTTTTTATATGCGATATCGTGATGTTATGGGTCATGAAAGTGGCACAAAGTGATGAAGAAAATGGAAGAAGTGTCACCCGTAACCAATGATCTCATACTTCGCAGAATAGAGAGATTACAACTTGATTATATTTCGTCAATTGACGATGGGCCACTGGAAAAGTGGCCATATTTTTTTACTGATAAGTGCCTGTATAATGTAGTATCTCGAGATAATTATAATCGTGGCATGGAACTAGGTGTTATGCGATTTGAATCTTTGGGTATGTTGGTTGATCGAGCAACAGCAACTCAGCATGCAGCTGTTTTTGCCCCTAGGGTAATCAGACACATAATAGGTCCCGCATTAGTAGATGATACAGGGGATGGCTACAGGTCCCGCAGCAACGTTGTGGTTTACCAGACTTCACCTGATGGCGATACCATGTTGTTAATGGCAGCCACTTATGATGATCTCATTGTAGAACAAGCCGGTATTTTGAAATTCAGTAAAAAACTTGTGATATACGATACGCACCGAATACCGGATTCTATTGTATACCCACTCTAACCTATGTGGGCTTTAGGTCTGGCCAAACACTTTGTTGGCCTGCTCCGGGCCATCCCGCCGGAGCCGATGCATTTTCAGCAGCTTGGTTTGGTGGCAAGTTTTTATCCCATCCTGTTCCTGTGAGACGATTGCCATTGAAATTGTCTGAAGAACGCGACATGAGCCAGCAAATCGGCTCTTGCATAACATCAGGTTGTACCATCGATTCACGATCAGGTGACGACGCCGCTGGCACCATTGAAGTGTTCGCGGGGCCCCCGGGCACAAGGACGTTAACCGTAACCCCACTACCTTCGCAGTCTTTTGCCCAACAAGAAGATTGTGCTTCGAGGGCGCCTTTGGAGGGGCCGTAGGGTGTCCATCCGCGTCTGATCATTGTATCCATGCTCGTGGTGACATTCACAATCCGACCCCACTTTTGCTTCAAGAAATATGGCATGGTAGATTTAGCGATGAGGAAAGGTGCCCTTGCATTTACATAAAAAATGGCATCCCAGCGTTCATCTGGAACATCCCAAAACTTTATATTGTCAACATAATAATTTTCACGAATTGTTGATAAACCTATTCCGGCATTATTGACCAAACCATCAATATTGCCAAAAGTATCGAAAGTCTTTTTGGCTATCCCGGCACATACCTTTGGATTTCTCAAATCTGCCGCTATAGGCATTACTTTTTCGGAACCGTAGTTATCCCTCAATCCTTCAAGACGCTCCTGTGAGATATCTACCGCTGCAACAATTGCTCCCGCGTTGACTAGAGCCTTTACCATTGCTTCACCCAAACCACCCGCGGCGCCTGTAACTATAATTATTTTGTTGTAAAGCTGTTTCTCCACTGCCTGAACCTCTGCTATTATGTTTTTAATTTCTTGAAGTTATGAGGCGTTTCTCAAATTGACAATGGTGATATTGAAGTAGGAGTATCGATGGACAAAGAAATTATCATCCGTATCTCTAAAGAATGGATAGAAAAATGACAAAACATCTTACAGAAGAACAGGTTGAGAGCTTTAAAAATAATGGTTTTATCTCTCCAATGAATGCACTAAATCAAAGGGAGGCTGCAGAGTGTCTTCAATGTCTTGAAGATTACGAAACCCTTACTGGTAATTCTGCTCAGGAGAGTCTGACACTCAAATCCCATCTACCATTCGGTCTCTTTAGTCGTGTCATTAGAAACGAACGAGTTCTTGATGCTGTAGAAGACCTTATTGGACCAAATATTTTGTGTTGGGGCTCATCATTTTTTGTGAAGGAACCAAAATCTCCCACCTTTGTATCGTGGCATGCGGATACATATTATTATGGTATTGAGCCTCAAGAGACTGTGACTGCATGGATAGCATTCTCTTCAAGTAATTTAGAGTCTGGTTGCATTCGTTGTATACCCGGCAGTCATAAAGTTAAGACTGAGTTTGACAATAACCCCCAAGAACATAATGTTCTCGCACGGGGTCAAAATACCAAAAACGTAAATGAAAATGACGCTGTTTTTATGCCATTGGAGGCGGGCCAGTTTTCTATCCACCATGAGTGTACAGTGCATTCATCGCTTCCTAATAATGCCGATTATCGGCGTATTGGTTATTCTATACATTATTGCCCCACGCATGTACGGGAAACTATGTATGATCCAGTGGACGGAAAAAAATCCGCTGCATTAGTTCGTGGTGTAGACAACTATAATTACTGGGACCCCGAGCCTATGACAGAAGTAGACTTTGACCCTGTGATGGCAGCCCGCATGGTCGAAATCCGGCGCCAATTTATGGCACGAAATAAAGGAAGAGGGTAAAATGCGAGATGATGTGTCGAAGCCAATGTTGCCAGCAGTAGAGGCGTTTATTGATAGGATGCGTCGCGTCTTTGCGGATGGTATTCCTGAACCGGAAAGATGGGAAATTTGCCGTGAATATCTCAAAGAACTTATAGCAAATTCTGAGTTAAAAGAACACGCTAAGAGTTGGCCGGTAACTGGTTACAATCCCAAAACGGATCGTGTTCAGAATCTTCTATTTTACGAAGACAAGGATTATGGTTTTGTTATTAATGCATTGATTAAAAACCCTGGCGGGTCTGCAATGGTCCATGACCATGGTTCGGCTTGGACTATATACGGAGTGCTTTCGGGAGAAGAGCGGATTGTTCACTTTGACTCTGAAGAGAAACCTGATGGTCGTTTCCTGACTAAAGAGAGCCATTCTGAATACTGTGGCCCAGGTGATGTCGATGTAGTCAAGCCTTGGCTAATACATTCTGAATATGCTGGAGAAGAAAAATCTGTAGCAGTTATTGTACGCTCAAAAAAATCAGGGACATTCAAACAATATAGATATCTTGAAAATGGAGAGCGTGTAATAATTAAAGGGCCAGAACAAGTGGCTTACTCTTTGTCTTGATGGAGCGCTGAGAGTTATTTTTAAGTTTCTACTGTTGTTGAAATATACTTGTAGGAAAAACACTAATAAAACTTCGGGCGAATAATTTTGAAATTTGGCTATTTTACGCTATCTGATAACCACAATTGGTAAAGGAACAAATGCATCGTTTTTCTGAAGAGATGGCGCCAGAATTTAACACCTAATTGATAGATTACTCATCTAATTCAACATTGATCTGATTTTCGGTGTACGATGCAAAAAGACTTATCGGTTTATTTTTCTTGACCATCATTGGACTAGATAGTGGGTACACTGATTGTTTCCAATGTGTTGAGGCGCCGAAGGGTGAAGTTGATATAAAAAAATCTTCACTCAATTGGAGATCAAACCACAAAGC
Organism: Rhodospirillales bacterium; assembly: GCA_002727395.1. Lineage (GTDB taxonomy): Bacteria > Pseudomonadota > Alphaproteobacteria > MPNO01 > UBA2964 > UBA2964. The sequence continues at coordinate 7,768 of PBWY01000045.1, forward strand.
AATTCCATGGGCCATGCCATCAGTATTTGGGGTCAACTTAACTTTATGTTTCTTCGGAACAAAGTTTTTTGAAGGAAACTCGAATTTAAAAATTTCAGTTGGTTTACTAAGAATTTTCCACTGAAATTTAGAAAGGTCGGTTTGCAAACACATTCTGGGTTTTATTCTATTAAAAAGCTGGATATCAAGACCCGCAACCTTGTCAACTCGACTTTCCTTNTAAATTTTTTCACTTTCAAATGGNGCCGCAAAAACAGTTGCACCACAGGGTATTACNANGNCANCTGGTTTACATAGCCTTTTTACAGCATCNTTTANNACTGGTATAATNTTTTCTCCTAGTAAACTCGCATCNACTAATTCGGCNATTAAAACATCAGCNTTTTGTTNAAGNTCNACTCCTATACTCAAAAANTNTGAATGTTTATGTATAATGGATATTTTATCATCAAACCCATTNTCTTTGATGATTTTGGTTGCCGTTTCCGCTAAAATTTCNACAGCTTCGCAAGCGATAACGTGTCGTGCGCCGGCACGACTTGCNAACATTGCGAGTAGGCCTGTCCCCGTTCCAATGTCGAGAACATATGTNTCTGGTTTTANGGTGGCATTAATGGCTGTCTCAAAGGCNTCGGTTCGTTCATANTCATTTAACATTGCTNCATGCCAGTGCGGTATCNCCAATTCNAGGATNGAANNTAGCGCTGATTGGGCAATANNGTTNTCAGGTTCACGGTTTAGTGCTGTTCTGTAGCATTTAATGGCAGCATCATTCATACTGGAGTTACGATACTCATTACCNAAGGCAATGTAGCCTTNAGCTGACTNNGGATTTAATAAGGTTGCTTGTAAAAGATTATCAATTGCCNAAGTTACTTTNCCCATNTCTGAATANGTTTTTCCGCGNCCTAAAAAAGCCTGNNNATTAAGTGGAGAAAGTTCAANAGCCTTGTCATATGATCTAATNGCGGTTTCAATANAGCCGTAGCAATGAGAAATATCTCCATTGATACGAAGAATNTCGCTTGTTGACCCTGTTGCGTTAATTGCCTTTTCAAAAAANTTTAGACTCAAGGTATCCNGACCACGTTTTTTTGCTAGCAANGCTTTTAAAAGATANACAGGAGAAATTAGTGGTTCNGAACATTCNTCNAGNACAGANTCCGATTNCTGTATCGCANTTTTTTTNAACAGTTCCANTGACCNNAGTANAAATTTTCCTTGGGAAGTCCGTCCCGATTTAGTGCTTGTGATGTTGNCTTCTAAATCATCAAGAAGGTCATTNACCTTATTCTTAAAATTCATCGGTATAAAATTTACTNTAAATNGTTTTTGTAAGAGANAATAATGCAATGGCACAAGCATTCGATACATTNAAACTAGAAATAGNTCCGTGTCCTTCTATCTTTATAAGNTCATCACAACTTTGTTTGACCAATCGCCTTAANCCGCTTCCCTCGGCGCCTANTACAATTGCNGTTAAATTGTTCGGGANATAATCGTTCAANGCATTGGTNGAATTTGAGTCTAATCCTACACACCAGAAACCGCCTAATTTTAGTTTTTCCAGAGAACGGGATATATTTTTTACTCTGACAACTGGAANCTTTTCCATTCCACCAGACGCGGCCTTGGCAATGATGCCNTTAAGTGTTGGAGAGTGGCGGTCTTGGGTAATAACAGCGAAAGCTCCAAAAAACGCGCCGGAACGAATAATAGAGCCTATGTTCCTTGGGTCTGTGATTTGATCTAAAACAATGATAACGCCTCTTTGCCTAATTTTTGCTTCATTACATATTTTCTCAATGTTTACTTCCGGAAGTTTTGATACCAGAGCTGCTATCCCCTGGTGTACGGCACTTAGCGGTAGTATGGCTTCCAGCTGATTAGGAGAGACTATCTCTAAATTTATCTCAGTGTTTTGGGCGTATTGTGTTGGATCTAAATGACCGTCCTTCGACAGCAGGATGCGTTTAGTTTTCCGGTCTGCGTTCTTTAGTGCGGCCATGACTGCATGGTGGCCATATATCCAAATATCTGTGGAATCATTTTTAGGACGAGCATTACTATGGGGTCGCAACCGGCCAATTGCCATGTCTTTCTTCTCCTTGCACTTCTGTTTTTGCCCTTCTATATTGCGTCCTAATATGACGTTAAAGCAAATACTCAAACTATAGTTCCCTTAGATGGTATTTAGAGAATTTGTATTTAGCTGAATAAGGACATTGACAAGCAGGCCTAATTTCCCGTATTTGCTCGCCAATTCCTCTATCTGACTGGATTGGAACTAGGAGGGGTGCCCGAGTGGCTAAAGGGGACGGGCTGTAAACCCGTTGGCTTACGCCTACGTTGGTTCGAATCCAACCCCCTCCACCATCCGGTAGGATATATTGGAGGTTTTTGGATTGGAAGATAACAGTATTTGGATAATTGAAAATTTTGAGAGGATTTTATCAAGCAGACATCAATTGAACAAAACTAGCTTTATGCGGGCGTAGCTCAATGGTAGAGCCCCAGCCTTCCAAGCTGGTTATGAGGGTTCGATTCCCTTCGCCCGCTCCAACATTGGGGTAATAAAGTTCATAAAAAATGTTTGCAATAATGTTTTAATCAAAATAAGACGGCCCAGAAATAAAAGGATATTACTATGGCGAAGGAGAAGTTTGAGCGTACGAAGCCGCATTGCAATATTGGTACGATTGGTCATGTTGATCATGGTAAGACCACTTTGACCGCGGATATTACGAAGGTTCTTGCTGAGAGTGG
>PBWY01000046.1 GCA_002727395.1 Rhodospirillales bacterium
GTGCCATGGGAAATCATATGGCAACCCATGTTCTGAATAGCCAAAGATTCAAGAATGTTTACGTATATGATTTAAGTAAAAATGCGGTTAAAGATTTGGTTAAGAAAGGTGCTAAAGCGTCACGATCTTTAAAGCACCTAGGAGGGATTTGTGATGTAATCATCATCATGGTTGGCTATGATGACCAAGTCCGGCAGGTAGTAACAGATCTTGCAAAGAGTAACCCAAAAAATGGTGGTGTTTTAGTTATAACCGCGACTAGTCATCCGGATATGATTTTGGAAGCAGCAGCGATCGCTAAAAAAGGAGGCCTAAAAATTGTTGATGCCCCAGTTTGTTTTGGTCTCGGTGGCGCGCGCGATGGCACTCTTGCTTCAATGGTTGGCGGAACAGTCGCAGACGTGAAAAAGGCGACGCCGGTGATAAAATGCTATTCTCGCGCCGTGCACCATTTAGGTTCTCTAGGGTGTGGTGAAATAGGCAAGACTGTAAACAATATGCTCCACTGGGCGCATAGTCTTGCTAATCAAGAAGTTTTACTTTTGGCAAAATGTTATGGGATTGACCCGCAAAAAATGCGTGAAACTTTACTGCAAGCCCCTGGTAGAAATGGTACACTTGAAGAATGGGATAATACGAGATTTACCTGGCATGAAAAAGACATGGATATAGCCATGGATTTAGCTCAGGCGCGTGATCTTCCATTACCGTTATTTGGTCAAGTGGATCAACTAATCAAGTTTTCGCATTGGCATCAAATTAAGGAACTTCTTTATAGAAAGACAATATCTTTTCTTGGGCGAAAGTTAAAATCTGCACCTCCTGGAAAATCAACTAATTGATTCTTAAAATTGAATAGAGGGTATGATCGGATTATTGGCCGAAATAGCATTAACAAGGCCAGAGTTTAGAGGAATTAATTTTTAATGACTGAAACTACCAAAAAAACTCCTGATAAAACTGCTTCTAAAAAGAAGGAAAAGTCGGAGGTAAAATCTAAAACCACAGAAGTTGGAAAATCAAGCAAAGAGTCTATTGGAGGACCGCAGGCAGTTCACTATGGATATTTTAGTAATGTAAAAACTCCGGAATATAGATCTGGTTGGGATGATATTTGGGCTAAAAATAAAAAAACTAAAAAATCCATATCTATTAGAAAGAAAGAAAGAAAGATTGTAGACATTAATTTTGATGAATTGCCAGCTTCTGTTCAGGGGGGCTTGAATAAAATAGCTCAAAGAGCACTAAGAAATTCCGATAAACGAATGAAAGAACATAAAGTAAACTGGGAAATAAAATGCAGAGTTGAGGGTTAAAAAATTTTCTTTCACAGAGGTAGATTTTTTATTTGCGAAAACGACTTAATCGTTCGTTTAAATTGTCTCTAATATTTAAAAAGCTCTTTAATGCATTACCTCTAAGATTACGACCGGACGGCAACTTGAGTCTGAAGGGGTTAATTTGTCGACCATTCACTAAAATTTCGTAGTGCAGATGGGGTCCGGTTGAACGTCCTGTGGACCCAACATAACCAATAATTTGGCCTTGAGTCACTCGTCTGCCTTTTCGAACGTTACGACTAAAGTTTCGAAGATGGGCGTAAGCCGTTGAATATGCAGAATTGTGACGAATTTTTATATAATTTCCGTATGCACCTTTGCGACCAACATAGCGAATTACGCCATTTCCAGCAGCATAAATAGGTGTACCCCTTGGTGCGGCAAAATCGACTCCCCGGTGGACTTTTGTGTATCCAAGAATGGGATGACGCCGTCTCCCATAGCCAGAGGATAGTCTGGCGCCATCGATAGGGGTCTTCATAAGAGCCTTTTTTGCGCTGCGACCTCGATCATCAAAATATTCTGCACCGTATCGTTTCGTTTTCATACGATATAAGCGAATTGGCTTTCCACTTAAAACGAGTTCAGCATATAAGATTTGACCCCATTTTTTAAATTGACCGTTCTTTAGGTGTAATCTCTCTATCAATATATCAAATTTATCATTTTTTCGGATGTCTCTCTGAAAGTCCACATCCCAACTAAATAGCCTGGTTAAGTTTACTAAGCTGGAAGGAGCCATCCCAGATTTAACGGCAGCTTGATAAAGGCTAGTATCGATAGTCCCAGAAATACGAGCGTCCACTTTTTCTAAAAGCAATTTAATTTTCTGCAATGTGAAAAGGTTAGTACCCGTTCGGCGAACCTTCAAAATTTGATTTATGTTGGGAGTAAATTCGAATCCTATAAAATAACTAGATTTGACACCCCATGACTTTGTTTGAAAGTTAACGCGGATCACCTGCCCTTCTTTAAGGGCTTGTGGTCGATATGATTTGCCCAAAGCGCGGGTTGCACGGTGCGCATCTAAACGGCTTGCTCCAGCTCTCAGCAATAATTTTACAAAAGTATCCCCTCGCCGGGCCTCGATAGTTTTTGTTATTTTTGGCGGTGGCGGTGGTAATTCGAATTTCGGTGGTGGTTGTGTTATCGGAGTTGCTGGTAAGCTAGACTTTGGAACTATATCATTGCCGGTTGGTGCAGTGTTTTTTGATCGAAATTCCGATGTAATGAAATTAGTTCCAAATATCAACACTATGCCAACTATAGAAATAGTTATTATAGTTGCGACAATTAATTTATTATTCTTCAAAGTGTTCAAAATTGAATACTATAAATTTACAATAAAATTTATTAAGAACTGCATAGTTTAAGCAATAGAATCACGATGCGATAAGGTATTTCTAATGTCAAGTTAAAGCCGTTTAAACTCTTTATAGTGCAAAAATTGCGGTNAATGTGGTTATTGTTTTTGTGCACAAGGTTGACCAAACGTTGTTTCAGTAATTTACTAACGAAAATTAAAGTTTAAATGTANTGGGGCGTGGTGTTTCAATCAGTCAAACCTTTTTTTCAGCCCGAGTCGGTTGCTATTGTTGGTGCTTCAGAAACTGGAGGCGGCGGTTGGCCGCGTGCGATATATCAGAATTTAGAATTCGCAAATTTTCCAGCTAAAGTATACCTCGTTAATCCTCGGCGCGAGAAACTTTGGGGTCAAAAAGTCTATCCTAATTTTTCTTCTTTACCACAGTCCATCGATCTAGCACTTACAATTATACCCGCAGAATTCATTCCTGAAACATTGGAAGATGGTGCAAAAAATGGCTTGAAGGCAGCACTTGTTTATGCTGCTCGATTTGGAGAAGGTGGTGACGAAGTCGGAGCACTTAGAGCCGAAAAACTTCGTGCTCTTTGTAAAGACACAGGTCTCGTTATTTGTGGCCCAAATTGTATGGGGGCAATGTCGTTTCCTGCGAACCTACTTTTTTATCCTGCTACACGAATTCGGGGTCTTCCGGTTGGTTCTACGGGCGTGGTTTTCCAGTCTGGTGGTACATTTATGTTTTGGTTGCAACGTGCAGCAGAGCGCGGGCTTGAGTTTTCTTATGCCGTTTCCAGCGGTAACGAGCTTAATCTAGATTTGGCAGATTACATCAATTTTTTAGTCGAAGACAAAGACACTAAAATGATAGCTTGCATGGTTGAAGGTATACGTCGACCGGATGCTTTTCTTGAGGCTGCACGCAAGGCACTCGAGGCAGAAAAACCAATTGTTATGATTAAGGTGGGACGCAGTGAAGCCGGTAAGGAGGCGGCGCAAAGTCATACAGGAGCACTATCTAGTGACGATCAAGTTTTACAAGCAGTTTGTAAAAAATATGGAGTTGTACGCTGTTACACTTTGGACGAAATGATCGAGACCTGTCTTGTCTTAAATCAACGGCGTTGGCCCAAAGGTCCAAACATAGGGATGGCGGGGTTCTCTGGCGGCGGCAAGGGTTTGTTTCTGGATTATGCCGCAGATGAGGGTGCGAGCATGGGCCGTCTCTCTGAAGAGANTGTAGAATTAATCGATCCAATTATTGATCCGGGTTTAAGTGGACAAAATCCGATTGATTGTGGTGCAGGTATCGCGTATCGGCAGCAAGATTATAGTTTAGTATGCAAGCACATGGCAGCTGATGACGGTGTAGATATCATTGCCATGCAGGGTCAATTACCTACGACCGAGGATGACACTACTGACTCTACTATTTTTTCAAACGTTTTTGATGCTACTGATAAACCGGTTTTAGCTTACGTAAGGGTCTCCCAAAATGTTAGCATGGCGGGGCTAGATTTCCAGAAAGCATCAAAAGTGCCTTTTATCCAAGGGCTTTCGCAGGCGGTCCGCGCTATCAATGGGCTCGTCGATTATAGCAATGCAATAAAAAGAGGTGTATCGAAGTTACCCCAACCTATTGGTAAAAAAGAGGATTTGGAAGGTCAAAAATTTGATACACTTTTATCTGAGAATGGTCTAAAGTCGCCAGCTAGCGCTTTTGGCAAGACGCCCGAAGAGGCTGCGAAAGAATCGGATAAATTAGGTTACCCAGTTGCCCTAAAGATTGTTTCTCCGCAAGCTAGTCATAAAACAGAAGTAGGGGGAGTTACCCTTAATTTAAATGACAGGGAGTCGGTCATTGCGGCGGCGACCGAAATGGAAGACAGGCTCAAGAATTTAGAACCTAATTCAGACGTCGAGGGTTTTCTCGTGCAAGAAATGATAAAGGGTGTGGAAGTAATTCTTGGAGTGCGAGAAGATCCACAGTTCGGTCCCTTCATGATTGTCGGCTTAGGTGGCGTCTTGGTTGAAGCTGTTCAGGATATCTCGTTTCGTATGTTACCTGTTTCTAAGGCTGATGCATATGAGATGCTCGACGAGCTGCGAGGGAAAGCTGTGCTTGGATCTTTCCGCGGATCTAGCGCAAGGGATATAAAGGCATTAGTGAAAGCAATATGTGGATTATCTGATATATTTATATCTTATCGACAAGTTCTAGCAGATTTAGAGATTAATCCCTTAATTGTCGGTTCGCCAGGCGAGGGCGTTCGTGCAGTGGATGTCAGGCCGATCTGGAGATAATATTTGTGGAGATTTTATGATGGATTATGAGCTTCCCGAGGAACTTCGGATGTTGCAGGAAACCCTGAGACGTTTTGTCGACCGGGAAATCATTCCGATCGAGCGAGATGCCTATGAAGGCCACCAACTTAAGCCTGATGTCAGGGCATCACTGGAAGAAAAAGCCAAAGAAGTGGGGCTTTGGATGTATGATGTTCCAGAAGAGTACGGTGGTCTAGGAATGAACTTATTGGCCCGCTGTGTGGTA
>PBWY01000047.1 GCA_002727395.1 Rhodospirillales bacterium
ATGTCATCACCATAAAATGGGTGACGATTTAACATCATTTTAAACCCATTATATTCTGGAGGATTGTGAGAACCAGTAACCATGATACCGGCATCTGCCTCCAAATCGTGAACAGCAAAATATAGCATTGGTGTCGGCCCAACACCAATTCGCTTTACTGATAGTCCACATGATTGCAAACCTTTTACGACAGCCTTCTCCAGCTCAGGAGAGGAAATACGACCGTCATACCCTATACAAACTGACTTACCGCCATTTTCTGCTACTATCGTTCCAAAAGATTTTCCTATAACGATCGCATCTTCAATTGTAATTGTTTTATTTACGATGCCACGAATATCATATTCACGTAAAATTTGTGAGTTTAGCTCGGTAGTGGACATATTTAAGAACCTATCCTTAACTCCCTTCGGCCAATACTATAGTAAATAAAACCAGCTTTTTCCATTTCACTAAGGTTATAAATATTTCTAAGGTCGACAAGAATCGGAGTTTTAAGAAGACTTTTTACTCTAACTAAGTCTAGAGCTCTAAATGCATTCCATTCCGTAATAATAACAACGGCGTGGGCTCCATCCATGGCCTCATATGGCCCTCTGCAAAATACCACATTCTGGAGAAACTTTTTTGCTTCTCTCATACCCTGCGGGTCAAACGCCTTTATTTTTGCCCCTGACTTTTGTAATTCGGGTATGATTACAAGACTAGGGCTATCGCGCATATCGTCTGTATTCGGCTTAAAAGTCAAACCCAGAACCGCAATTGTTTTATCTTCAACCGATCCACCACAAGCCCTACTAACTTTATCAACCATCTCAACCTTGCGATGGTTATTGATATCAACCACTGTTTCAACAATCTTTGTTGGTGCTCCCGCTTCTTGTGCTGTTTTTGCAAGTGCCAGTGTATCTTTTGGAAAACATGACCCCCCATAACCGGGCCCCGCATGTAAAAACTTACTACCGATACGACCATTGAGCCCTATCCCTTTAGCCAAATCTTGAATATCAGCATCCAATTTTTCACACAAAGTGGCGAATTCATTAATAAATGTTACCTTGGTCGCCAGAAACGAATTAGCGGCATATTTTATTAATTCTGCTGTTTCTAGGGTTGTTTTAACAATTGGCGTTTCCAGCAGATTAAGCGGTCTATATAGTTCACTCAGCACGTCAGCAGCACGTTTGTTCTCCGTACCTATGACAACCCTATCCGGGCGCATAAAATCACTGATAGCTGCCCCCTCTCTTAGAAATTCTGGATTGGAAGCGATGTCAAATTCTGCACCCGGTTTCTGATCCATGATGATTCGTTTAACTTCTCGTCCTGTCCCGACTGGAACTGTAGATTTTGTGACTATCACGGTATAATCTTGAAGGTTTGCTGCTACTTCTTCTGCGGCCTTATAAACAAAAGAAAGGTCAGCATGACCGTCACCGCGTCGGCTAGGTGTGCCAACAGCAATAAAGACCGCATCGGCATCTTTCATCGCCAAAGAAAGGTCGGTTGTAAAAACAAGACGTTTCGAATTAACGTTACTCGTAATTAAATTCTCTAATCCGGGCTCATAAATCGGACAGACACATGAATTTAATTGTTTAATCTTATTTTCATCTTTATCGACGCAGACAACATCGACGCCGAATTCCGAAAAGCATGCGCCTGAAACGAGACCTACATACCCTGCACCGATCATTGCTATTTTCATAAAGTTTTACCTTTAAAAAAAACTATTATTTTAATTGTGGGCCGCACTTTATTTATAACTCTCAATGATAGAGAAAATTTCATCTCTCATATCATCTCGAGACAAAGAAAAAGCCAAATTTGCTTCAATAAACCCAGCTTTATCTCCACAATCAAAACGATGACCTTCAAATTTGAATCCGTGAAACGGTGAATTACCGATTAATTTCGCCATAGAGTCTGTTAGTTGAATTTCTCCTCCTCGACCCTTCTCTTTTTGTCCTAAATATTCAAAAATTTCTGGCAATAAGATATATCGACCAATTACCGATAAGGTTGAAGGGGCTTTTTCCGGTGCTGGTTTTTCTACCAAACCCTTAACTTCAACCAAAGATCCAGTTTCCTTTCCCATATCGACTATACCATAACGTGCGGTATGTTGTTTTGGAACGTTCATTACGGCTATAATATTGCCGGATGTTTGATAAAATGCTGTTAGCATCTGCTTTAAACACGGCGTCTCCGCTTGAATTAAATCATCCGCCAACAAGACGGCGAACGGTTCGTTACCTACCAATTCACGGGCACACCACACGGCATGACCAAGACCAAGTGGCTCTTGTTGCCGAGTATATGCCACTTGACCTGGTTCCAAAACTAATTCACTAAGTAATTTGGCTTCCGATTTTCTTCCCGTTGAACTCAGAATATTTTCAAGTTCGATACTATGGTCGAAGTGGTCTTCGATTGCAGTTTTTCCTCGCCCCGTTACGAAAATAAATTCTTCTATTCCAGCCGCCTTTGCCTCTTCCACCGCATATTGAATTAAAGGTTTATCAACAACGGGCAACATCTCCTTGGGCATTGACTTGGTTGCTGGCAAGAACCTAGTCCCCAACCCTCCAACCGGAAACACTGCCTTACGAACGCGTTGTATCATTTTGTAACCTTTGGATGATGTAAATTTACTAACGTTTTCAAAATAGGGGCGTTTTTGTGCCATAATGATACACACTTAGGCAAGCAATAGTGCCGAAATTATCGATTGTCATTCACCTGTCAAAATTTCTTTGGCCTGATTAATTTTACTAGCAAGATAATTTGATCCCCCCTGATCTGGATGAATTTTTTTCATTAAGGCATGGTGAGCAGCCTTAATTTCTCTAGTGGATGCTCCCGGAGAAATATTCAAAACATCATATGCCTCTTCCCGAGTCATTTTATTTTCTGAAGTACTCGGGCCTTTTTTTGAGGAGCCCTTGCTATCTTTGTATCCCCAACTTGCGTGGTCATTACGCCAATCCACACCAAAAACACGGTCTAAATATGCTTCTAAGATTTGAGAAGATTCTTCATCTTCAATACGACATTGTTCGAGTAAATCAGCAAGTTCTTCTTGATTAAGTTCTCCGAGTCGTTTTCCTTTAAATTTTCCCTCTAGAACGGTTCCATCAAGAACCCCACTATCATGGTCTAGGGACATTCTTATAAAACGGGTCTTTACGCCCGTTGCCTGCCCTCGACTTGGTCCTCTTAAATTTCTAAAAAATTGTTGTGCAGCACGCCAGCGAAGCAACATAGGCAATAAAACAGCCAAAACAAATGTAACGATGCCGAGACCGCGAGAAGCAATTACGTATATGCTCGCACCCAAACCAACTAACAAACACACCCCAAGTAAAACCTTAATGGCGCGCAGTGGATTGAGCCCTACCAATCCTCGAATTATAAGGACCAAGCCGATGATTATTGCGATTCCAAGAACGAGATATGGCATTGTTAGACCTTTTTCTAAGCCCTATTTCGTCATTTAACTTGGGATGTAATTTGTGCCACTACTTGGCCCGCATCATTTCCATAATGCTTTAAGGCGGACAAACCCCCAGCAGCAAAAACCGCTACGGCGCCAAGAAGTTCGCGCAATTGGTTCGCCGACCCACCGTCAAATCGACAATGAGCTCCTCCGGTGAGGGAAGCAAATTGTTTAAAAGCTTGTGTGGCCACAATATCATCACCTTCTTGAAATACAAAGATTGGAACACCCAACACACCCAACTCTCCTGCACTATGACAAAGCTCATCAACATCTTCTTCCATTGAATCCCCGACATATACTAAAGCATTAACTTTCAGATTTTTTGTTTCACGAATAGCATGGTTGAGAACCTTCCCAATTTGTGTTCTCCCCCCACGACAATATACGGAAGTCATACGACGCACGAGTTCACTAGAAGCCGACAGCCAAGAACTATTTTTGCATTCACCGAATCCTCTAAAAAATACTAGCTGCACTGATAGTCCGCCAAGGGCATCCGTAGCCTTAAACATTTCCCCTTGTGTATGGCAAGCACGATCCCAAGTGGGCTCCCTGCTTGCAGTGGCGTCCATCGCAAACATTAATCGCCCTGTACCACTCGACGATTTTATTTGAGGTACAAGAGCGAGCTTGTCCAAAAATCTTGAAACTTCGGAAGAGCTTGCTCTGGGTTTAATATATTTTTTACCACGCACCATGTTTCATGTCCCTTAGCATTAAATATGGTCTCTTCCCGCATATTGCCAATAAAGAGAGGAAGAATTGACAATATCAATCAAAAAACATTCGTTTCTCAAATTTTGCACTATTTATAAGTCCACAAAGTACTTTAACGTTATGGACCATTTCTTCAGTAGAAATCCTAAATTTACCAAAACCGGACACGGTCGCAGAAAATTCCTCTAATTCACCGGCTAAAGATTCAAGGTGAGGATATGGCGTATCTTCAAATGAAAACGTCTCAGGTGTTTGATCAGATTTACAGACAGTTAATGACTTGTGATCTTTCATCTCTGCCCAGCCTTTGGAACCAGCTACCCGAATATGCCAAATGCGTGCAGTCGCAGCCAAAGTCACTAGTGTTCCCGTCATACCATTTTTAAAGCGNAGNAATGCCGCTGTAGTGTCATCTATATCAAAATTAATTGCCCGCCTCTCACTATAGGCATCTATAGCCTCAACTTTTCCNACTAAATGAATCATACAGTCTAGCGCATGCACNCCAAGAGATGTCATNCCTCCAGCNGGGCTCTCTTCCCTAGAATCACGCCAGGCTCCCGCTGCAACATTTAAATCTGAGGATTGATTTCCGTCTATATGTAANAGTGTCCCAAGGTCACCTCTATCCAATAACTGCTTTAANGCCTCAGTATTTTTCATGAAACGCCTGTTATGNCCTAAGGCTANTACNACATTCGCTTCATGACANGCCTTCACAGAGCGCTTTGCCCCNGCAANNTCTAATGTAAATGGTTTTTCAGTAAANATATGNTTCCCTGCTTTTGCAGCANCAACAATCTGATNTTCGTGTTGNGNATGNGGTGTNGCTAGAATAACNGCATCAATTTTGGGNTCANTCAACAAGTCATCAAAGCTCTCGCGCAAATCTATGTTATTTTTTCTACAAAAATCTTCCGCTTTAGATTTTGTCCGAGTAACCCCAGCTATAAATTTTATATGTTCGCTCTGCCCCTGAACAGAATTAACGAGATACTGTCCCCACCTGCCTATTCCAACTATAGCAGCGTTGATCATCTTATGACCTTTTTAGAAATTAAAGATAGTTAATTTTGCCCACGAGAACCGATATGGGCAAGGAATATCACCGTTGCCGAAACAAATTTTTCAGGACAAAATGATGTTTTGAAATCGAAGGATAACACAATGCCTTCCAAACTTAATCACCTTGCAATCACTACTGATAACTACACGACCCTTGGTATGTTTTATCGTACATATTTCGACATGGCCGTTTCCGGGGATACAAACCGTGAACGCCGTGCCATTTCAGTTGGCGACGGTTATGTGGGAATTACACTTATACCCAGGCGCAGCGGACGACGTGCCGGAATAGATCACTTTGGAATCGAAGTAGAAAATTTTGAAGAGACATGCGCAAAAATAGTCCAATTTTATCCAGATTTAGAAATCGTTGAACGACCGAGTGGACGTCCCTTCGCCAGCTTTAGTACGCATGATCCAACTGGAAATTACTTTGATTTATCACAGATTGGACATGAGAACCGTTCTGAGGTTTATGAAATGGAGAGCTGGAAACAAGATATTACAATAAACCATTTTGCAATTCGTGTAATAGAAGTCGAACGTGTAGTTAATTTTTATAGTGAGATCTTTGGTTTCGAGTTCATAAATGACCTCGGCAAGGATGGAGGTTACCGTTGCACTGATGGCCGGGTAACCATGTCTATCCTACCTTGGAAGATCTCAGATTTTGATGGATCCGGAATTGAACAACCCGCAATGGATCATATTGGATTTCGTGCCCCAGATCTAAATTCTTTTATTAGACGCGTAGATAAGTTGACTAATGAAAACCCGCATATTGCGCCCAGACCAATAGGTTTTAATGACGAAGGCAAAGCCCGCCTCGCACTCCTCAAGCGGTCTCCTTATGCTGACTATTCTCTATCAGATCCAGATGGTAACCTAATTACTGTATCGGAAACCCCAAATTGTTAAATGACGATTGATGGTAATGAACTCAAAACCTGAGGATACAGAGCGACCCAAATCCTTTGCGGCTCTTCGGAACCAAGGTGCCCGCATATACCTGATCGGATCTTGCCTCGCAATGCTGGGAGACAGTATCGAACACGTCATCAGTTATTGGATTATATATGAGAAATTTCAATCACCAGAACTAGGAGGGTTTGCAATAATTTCGCATTGGGGACCATTTTTGCTTTTCTCTTTTTGGGTAGGCTCTCTAGCCGACCGGTTTGATCCGAGGCGTGTCATTCAAATTGGAATGTTGCTATTCATATTAGCCTCTCTAGGCTGGGGCTATTTTATAGTCACCGACAGTCTTGAAAAATGGCATGCTGCCATACTACTCACTATTCATGGTATGGCTGGCGTCTTATGGAATCCGGCTGGTCAACTTTTGGTGCACGATATAGTCGGTGGCCAGCAGCTTCAAAGTGCTATTCGTTTAATGTCTTCGGCTCGCATGTTGGGTTTCTTGATGGGACCCGCCATTGGTGGAATTTTGATGTTTGCCTTTGGACCAGCCACCGCCATATTCTTGAATATTTTAATATACTTACCCCTTGCCATTTGGCTTTGGAAGGCACCTTACGGACCTAAATTTCGAACAAAACAATCAGAAGAAGTTCGACAACGGGCAGTAAAAAGCTTTTCAGATGTAAAATCAGCGATTAAAGAAATTTATAAAATCCCGGTTGTATTTTCCATGACCATACTTGCGGGTGTTGCGGCGATGATTGTCGGCAACGCACACCAAGCACAAATGCCGGAATTTGCGTATGATTTCGGTTTCTCTGATACCAGTATTCGGTACAGCATCTTGCTGGCTGCTACTGCTACTGGTGCCTTTACGGCGGGAGTGGTGCTTGAATCAAAAAGTCTCTTGCCAGCAAAAGTTAATACGGCTTTTATCCTCGCTTTGATCTGGTGTCTGATGATAGGAGGATTCGCAATAACGACAAACTTTTATTTCGCGGTATTATTGCTATTTGGAGCAGGTTTCGTTGACCTAGCCTTTAATGCAATGACCCGAACACTAGCACAAATTCATGCCCCAGCCCACCTACGAGGAAGAGCTATAGGGCTTTTCAACGTTGGTAGTTTGGGCATGCGAACATTTAGCGGTTTTACTATAGGTGTAGGAGGTGGATTTATTGGTATTCATTGGTCACTCGGGATAAGTGTTACAGTCCTTTTTGTAGTGATAATTATTCTTTTTGCCTACTGCGTAAATCGAATCCAAGTCACCAACACTAACTAATAACTCACTTGGCCCTAGGTTACTAATTATCTGATTTTGACCTAGATACAACCATATCATACCAGGGTTTGTTATCCCGCGTTTTTGCATCATCAACATATAATGCCTTCAGCTCAGTATACTCATTAAGCCCTACGTCTCCAAACTCGCGACCAATTCCAGACTGTTTATACCCTCCGAAGGGCGCCCTCTCCGAAAGGATATGCCACTCGTTGATCCAAATTGTCCCTGACCGCAAACGTGAGGCGATATCTTTGGCCTTTACAATATCAGAACTCCAAATACCTGCTGAAAGGCCGAAAATGGAGTCATTGGCCATTTCAATCGCCTCTTCAACATTATTGTACATCATCACTCCCAGGACCGGCCCGAATATTTCTTCTCGTGCTATACGCATATTATTGGTTACACCAGTGAACAAAGTAGGCTGTATAAACGAGCCCTTTTCTAAACCTCCCGCCGTTTCTTGCTGCCCGCCACAAGCGAGCACCGCCCCTTCTTTTTTTCCAATTTCTATGTACCGAAGGACAGATTTCATCTGTCCTTCAGAGACCACCGGACCTAACTGAGTTGATGGATCAAGGGGGTCACCTATTTTCATAGCTTTGAGTTTTTCTAACATTTCCTCTACAAAATTATCGTGACCCTTAGCGTCTAACATAAGACGGGTGCCAGATTCACAGACTTGGCCCTGGTGATAAAAGGAAGCCCAAATTGAGCCATCGACAGCTATATCAAGGTCGGCATCCTCTAGGACAATATTTGCCCCCTTACCACCACACTCCAATGTTACCTTCTTAAGTGTCCCTGCAGCTTTAGACATGATTTCACGACCAACTTCTGTTGATCCCGTAAATGCAACTTTATCAACATCGGGATGCGTCGTAAGAGCCTCACCAATAACTCCGCCTGGTCCACTAATGATATTGACAACACCAGGAGGTATTCCCACCTCATCAAATACTTTCGCTAGTTCCAAAGCCATTACCGGCGTATCAGAAGCAGGTTTAAGAACTACCGTGTTACCGGTAGCCAACGCTGGACCAAGCTTCCAAATCGCCATCATATAAGGGAAATTCCACGGGATAATTTGTGCACAAACCCCTATTGGCTCCCGAATGGTATAGTTGAAGGATCGGCCTTCTCTCATCAGCTTATCAATAGGCTGAGGCTCCGAATTAAAGCGCTTAGCTTGCTCTCCAAAATACGTAAGTTGTCTCGAAGCAAGAAAAGCATCTGCTCCGGTTTTGTTTATGGTGCCACCAGAGTCAAGAGATTCTAGGCGGGCGTAATCTTTCATGCGCTCCTTTAAAATCGCTGCTGCTTTTAAAATCAGGTCGCTACGTTCCTCACCAGACATGCGAGACCATGGACCACTGTCAAAAGCGGTTCTAGCCGCTGTGACTGCCTTATCAACGTCAATGGCGGCAGCATAGGGAATACTGGCTATTTTTTCTCCATTAAACGGATTAATTGTGTCATAGCGATCACCGCTATCTGCATCGACAAATTGTCCATCGATATACATTTTATATGAATCCATAATGCCTGATACTCCATAAAATTCTGTTGTTCTTTGTATAACTCAGGATCTGCATTAGTTCCATATGCCAATATATCTTTTAACACCACCGGTTGACGGATTGCCTTGGTGAACCGAATATCAGTCAAGTTTTATCAACTAGACCTCAATTTTAGCGCTAAAAGGGACTAACATGGCGAAGAGACCAAATAAAAAAGCAAAAACGGCTGGAAGAAAGCCAAGAAAATCAAAATACAAATTCATCAAGGTTAGTAAGAGAAATAATACTTGTAGCATTCAACTAAATAGGCCTGATTTTCTTAATGCTATTAATATCGAGATGTCTCAGGAAATTTCCAATGTATTGATAGAGGCTGAAACAGATAGAAAGATA
>PBWY01000008.1 GCA_002727395.1 Rhodospirillales bacterium
TCAGAGGTTCGAATCCTCTCGGGTGCGCCACTTTTCTTTCAACAAGTTCAGATAGTTACCAGTTCGTGATTTCAGTCTGACCTCACAGAAGAGTGGCGGTCAGTTTCCTCATACGGAAATTCTGACAGAGAATATTCGGAATGTGTAGAGAGAATGGGGTGTAGATGATCCAGACCCCGTTACCCCGAAGAATTAGACCCACTCGACAAAACACCTCATTACCTTTTTTTTGAGTATTAAAAAGGTTCTTACGCAAACAAGAAAAGACCCTGCAACTTAGGGGCAAACAGGGTCTTTTCCGTCTATCAATCTGCCAAAGAGGTCACGCTTAGAGCAGACCGAGATCACGATATGTTTATCGCCTTGCATAAGGGCTTTGTTCACCTAGTTCCCAAAGGTGAGAGGGTTAATTTTAAGCATGCAGCATGAGGCTTTGTTTTTCGAAATAAGCTTGTGTGCACTACCACGGGCCGCGTTTACCCTCCGCGGCCCGCGGTTTACCCCATATCATGCAAACCTTTAGGAACTTAGACGTCGCCCCTATTTGTGAGGTAAGCGAAAATATTTAAATTTTATAATATAATTTCGATTTCCTATTGCGACTAATTATCAGTTGCACTATATAAATGAGATTGATTCTCATTCTCAACAGGGAATATAACATGGAACAAAAAATTATAAAGTTTGAAAACAGAGATAGAACTGCGGCTCAACGATCCTACAAAAAGACGTATCACCTCCAATTGGAAGGATTAAATTCTGCTGAGAATTTTTTAGTTTGGATGACTCAATATTGGGTTCGTTCAACGATACAGCGGATTGATCCACTACCATTAATTCGGAAAAGTATAGAGGAAATTTTGGATAAAGAGAATCAGGAGGAATATGTCCAATATATTAATTATATATTTTACCTTTTTTTCAATATCTCGAGTTACCCTCTTACCCTGGGATGTCAACATTGTAAAAAACTAGGCTCTTTTGAGCTTAATTTTATGGCTTTGGTAAGTTTCCAGCAAAATGATGATGATCACCTAACCAAAAATTTATTGGGTCATATATTGGGTATTAATTATTCGGAGGATACAAAAAATTACATTGATTTGATTTCCGAAATTTATCTTAAAAGTAACCTAAAACTTCAACTTCGGCCAGAATACCAGGACCTATTTCAATTAAAGTCCCCCTCTATGGACCATTCCCTGAAATATTTAGGAAGTATTAATTAGTTAGATAATTTTCAAAAAAGAAAGTGTACAAATAATGATAAATCAATCCATTCCCTCTTTTGTTGCTACGGCCTATCACCAAAACAAATTCGAAGAAATTTCTGACGAGACCATAAAGGGAAGTTGGGCCATTTTTCTATTTTACCCGAGGGATTTCACCTTTATTTGCCCCACGGAACTTCAAGACATGAGCAAATACTACGACGAATTTAAGAAATTGGGCGTCGAAATCTGCGCGGTTTCTACTGATAGCCATCACGTGCACAAAGCTTGGCACGACAATAGTGAAGCCGTCGGCAAAACAAAGTTTCCTATGATAGGCGATCCAACCGGAGCGATAACCCGTGGTTTTCAAGTCATGATTGAGGAGTCTGGAGAGGCCCATAGAGCAACTTTTCTTGTCGACCCCGAAGGGCTTATAAAAGTTGTCGAAATACATGCAGATAATATTGGTCGAAGTGCTAAAGATTTTTTAAGGAAAGTAAAGGCAGCTCAATATGTTGCAAATAGCGATGGGGAGGTGTGTCCCGCCGCTTGGGAGCCGGGAAACAAAACATTGAAACCTGGAATAGATTTAGTTGGCAAAATATAGCGTTTCAGACACTTTTTTAATTTTTGAGAAAATGTCGGCAAGTACCCAAACCTTCCTGATATGAAGCGCGCTAAGATAGTAATATTTTTGCTTATTTATTTACTTTGTTTCTTAATAATTTGGTATTTTTTATACTTCAATTGATCCCATAAAACCATGTCCAAATCATCAAGCTATCAACACTTAAGAGAATACCAAAAACAAGGCCCCAAAGTGCAAAATAATGCTGGTGGAGAAAAACAATTTTGGAAAGTCATAGCTATTAAGAAAGACCCTAGAAATTTCTGGATTCCAACAGAAGATTGCCCTTATTTAGATAATCGTTATCCTCTCGAAAGGGTTCGCTATGCGGTCGAACAAGGAAATTTAATTGTAGCTCAAAAAAAACTTGGCCCATTTCATTATGAATTATGGGCGACAGAACCTAAAATAAAGGTTTAAACAGATTACAATTTTTAGTCCTCCTAAACTCTAAGTTTTTTATTTTTTGATCCGATAACAATCCTTTACCGTATTATGGTTTTGCTGCCAAATGTGGCATAACATTTTATGATATTGAAACTTCTAGAATATTTTTCAGTAAAGTTCATGAAAACTAAACAAACAAAAACTCGATGGTGGTGGATAAGACATGCACCTGTTATTAACCCTGACAAAAAACTATATGGTCAGCTCGATCTAGACGTTGACCTTAGTGACCATCAAAAATTTGAATTAGTCGCCAACTCCCTGCCAAAAAATGCGACGTGGATAAGTTCACCTTTAGCACGAGCAAAAGAAACCGCCAGTCTTCTGGCCAACCTAACAAGCCAAGATAGTAAAATTAAGGAATATGATCAATTAAAAGAGCAAGCCTTTGGAGATTGGGAAGGAAAAAGATGGGATGAAATTGACGAGAACATAAGCAAAACTTTTTGGGAAAACCCCGTAAAAAATTGCATCCCAAATGGTGAAAGCTTTAACGATTTGGTGAGACGTGTCTCAAAAACTATTGAGGAGCTAAACAATCAATATACTGGAAAGGACATCATTGCCGTCGCACACATGGGAACAATCAGAGCGGCGCTTACGCAGGCAATCGGAGGGGACGGCCATGCTGGCCTGTTATTCCAACTAAAACCTATTTCCTTAACTCGTATTGATGCAATTCATGATAATAATCATATTTGGTGGAAAATTTCTGGTGTTAACCTTTATGGGAACAGAGATGAATTGGCGAGTTAACCCAAATATTAAAGCGATAAATCGATTATTAAAAATGGCATTGAAAGCGATAAAGAAAAATTGATGGAACAAAATACATGATATTTGCAAAAGCCTATGTTGTAACCCTTATTGTGTTTCTATGCCTTGATTTTATATGGCTGGGATTTATCGCAAAGGATTTTTATGGTTCACAGTTAGACAATTTTATGCGTGTAAATATCAATTATGCCGCTGCTATAATTTTTTATATTATTTATGTAGGTGGTATAATATTCTTCGCTGTTGAACCCGCCCTAGCAGAATCAAGCTGGATCAAAGCTGCCGTCAATGGAGCAATCCTCGGATTGATTGCTTACGGTACCTATGATTTAACAAATTTTGCTACATTAAAAAACTGGCCGCTAAATATTAGTTTAGTAGATATGTTCTGGGGATCCTGTTTAACATGTCTCTCCAGTGTCATCGGGTTTTTCATTACAAAATCTCTGCCCTAGAGCCTTACAAAGCGCTAGGACGAAAAATTTTGCCTACCGCTTTATTGATTGATAAGCGTTTAGCGCCCTCCGTCTCGCTACACGGTGATCAACTATTGGTTCGGGATAATTCCCAATAGGTGTCGGATTTTCCCATGGCTTATGTATAATTTTATTGGGTAACCTACAAATTTCTGGCACCCATTCTCTGACGTAATTGCCCTCAGGATCAAATTTCTCTCCCTGAATTATTGGATTGAAAATACGAAAATACGGTGCGGCATCAGCGCCACAACCCGCTACCCATTGCCAACTAGCTGAGTTATTGGCGAGGTCTGCATCTACCAAAGTATCCCAAAACCAGCTTGCACCTCTCTCCCATGATATAAGCAAATGTTTAGTTAGAAACGAAGCAACAATCATTCTTACCCGATTATGCATCCATCCTGTTTTCCATAACTGACGCATTCCCGCATCAACAATAGGATAACCAGTCATACCAACCTTCCAAGCATGGAAACATTCTTCATCATCTCTCCAAGGGAAACTGTCAAAGAAATTTTTAAAATTGGATTCTACTATTTTTGGCCAGTGATATAAAAGATGATAAGAGAACTCTCGCCAAAAAAGCTCGCGCAGGTAAGCCTTGCCACCCAAGAAGGAATTGTCATCTAATTTATTTGCTGAGCAGACAATATTATAGACCTCACGTGGACTTAATTCGCCAAAATGAAGATAAGGTGATAACGTGGAAGTTCCGTTTCTATCTGGACGGTCACGATATTTATCGTAGTCGTAAACCTTACTAGAAATAAAATCTTTTAAACGTGATTGTGCTCCTATCGACCCCGGAGACCAATATCGGCTAAACTCTGCAGCCCAGTTAGGTTGCGAGGGCCTCAGCCTCCAACTTTCTAGTTTATCACTTTTAGGCCATTCATCAGGTGAAACAAGGATTTTGGGCGCTGGAATAGGCTCTTTAATAATTCCCATGTTTAGACAAGCGTTATAAAACGGTGTAAATACCTTGAAGGCATTTCCAGATTTTGATTTAACCATTTCTGGTTCAAATAAAAGAGAGCCAGAAAAACGGCGACAATCTATATTTTTTTTGTTTAAAAAACCCGCAAGGTTTTTTTCTTGTTCGACGGAATCTGGTTCATAACAGCGTGAAAAATATATCGCTTTTGCACCGCTAAACTTAATTATATGGTGCAGTATCTCCAAAGGTTCGCCGCGACGCAAAATGAGTCGGCTATTAATTGCTTCAAGGGATTTTTTTAATGCAACTAAGCTACCCTCGAGCCACCAAAGGCTTGCACCCCCCATTTTTGCCTCTTGGTTTAAAATATATACGGGAATTACCGGTGCATTTGTTTTGAAAGCAGCATGAAGTGCAGGATGATCATTAATACGAAGATCGCTCCTAAACCAAACAACAATAGGACCACTAGAATCAAAAGGCATTTAGATTTATATTATAATTATCAATACAAAATGTTTAGAGTCTTACCTACGAATTAATGAGTTCCATAAGGCGGCGTTCCATATTGACATCATCATAAAACGACCCTGTGAAAGTTCTGGTAATCATTTCGACGTTTGGTTTTTTAACACCACGCGTTGTCATGCACTGGTGTTGAGCTTTGATGATAACAGCTACACCCCTAGGTTTAAGGGACTTTTCAATGCACTCGGCAATTTGAGCGGTCATGGTTTCCTGGGTTTGCAACCGTCGAGCATAAGCATCCACGACGCGAGCTAATTTACTAATACCTACAACTTTTCTAGCGGGCAGGTATGCCACATCCGCAGTCCCTACAATAGGTACCATATGATGCTCGCAATGGGACTGAAAAGTTATATCACGCAATAGAACAATATCATTGTAACCACTGACTTCTTCAAAGGTACGCGACAACATTTCAGTGGGGTCTGTCTCGTAGCCACTAAAGAACTCTCCGTAAGCATTCACAACTCTCGTCGGAGTATCCAAAAGACCTTCACGGTCAGGATCGTCACCAGCCCATAGCAGGAGCGTGCGAACCGCTTCTTCAGCATCCTCTTTAGTGGGTTGATCTGTAACCTCGTTAGGGCTACTGCCATTAGAATAAACGTTTTTACAAACACTCGTTTTTGAATCTTTTTCACGCAGTTGCATGGTTTAGTCCTTTGTTAATGCCGCGTGTGAAATCTATTCTGAACCGGAATGATAGTCTATGATCCTGACCTTCAAAAATAGCTAAACAGATTGGACGTTGGCTCCTTTTTGACCGACAGCCGGGACACCACCCTCCTCTCCCCAACGCGGAGCTGTTTCTAAATTGATATCGAGTTGATCCAGCATACGCATGCAGCTTTGATCGACGATTTCCTCTAATGTTTTGGGACGATTATAAAATGCAGGAACAGGGGGAAAGATTATTGACCCAAGATTGGCTAATTTAATTAGATTTCCCAAATGACCTGCATGAAGGGGGGTTTCTCTAATCGCCACTACGAGACGGCGTCTTTCTTTCAAGATAACATCGGCCGCCCTGCTGATAAGGTCANCGGTATTGCCCATAGCGATATTAGACNTCGTTTTTATTGAGCAAGGTGCTATAATCATACCAGCACTCGAAAATGAGCCTGAAGATATAGAAGCCCCAATATTACCGGGAGAATGAACTTCGTGAGCTAGAGAATTAATATACGAGGGATCTACAGCATTTTCCATTTTCAATGTAAGGTTTGCGGATTTGCTCATTACAAGATGAATTTCCGTTTCACCTTCTTGACGAAGCATTTCCATAAGGCGCCAACCGTAAATGGTACCAGTGGCTCCTGTAATCCCGATTATAACTCGTTTCATAATATCAATTTTTTTGTTTCTTAGCGCTGTTTTATGAATGTTACGAATATGAACGCCTATTGGTTCAATTTTTCCTTCCTCGATAAAACGTTATTTAGAGGAATCTTTAATAATAGAAATAGTCTTTTCCAAAGAAATCGGTGATCCATTTAGAAAATAAAAGCGTAATTTTGTAAAAAGGTTTTTTTATGAAGTTTTACAATTTAGTAATGGATGATCGTAGAAACCCCTTAATGGGTCTTCCTAAAGCACAGCGGTTCCAGATTATGACCTTCTTGTCAGTGATGTGGTCTACAATTTTTTGTTTTGCGATCGGAACATGGTTTTGGTGGGGTGTACTCGTTGTGGGACACGTCGCAATTGTGTTGGGCACGATTATGACCAGTATTACCTTTAGACAAGTTCAAAACAAAACACATCGTGATTTATATCAGGCCAAAGATGGATCTGCCCGTTACGACGATATTTGGGGTGCTTAAAAGTTCTTCAGTTTAAGTTTAGTGATTATGATAAGAAAGGTTAAAAATGTTTAAGCATGTAGCAATGATGTTTGATTATGTAGAACTACCATCAATGATAAATCAATATGAGAAGTTACAGTCGGAAGGTCGGCTTAACGAGGCTGCAGCTATTCGCCACAATATAGCCAAAATCCTTAGAAATGCACCCGTAGGCGAAAGTAGTTAGCAAAGAGCAAAGCGGGTTATTCAATAGAATCTAAAGTAGGAAGTGCTAATTTTCTTATTCAGAAAATAATGTGGAAAAAAATTAAAAACAAAAAGAAATAAGGGGGAGGTAGTCCCTAAAAAAGGCGGATTACAAAGATCTTAAAAAAAACCATAAAACTGTTAGTCTATGGAAGGAAAGGAAAGTGGACGTCAGTGTTTTTTTTAGACAACAAAATGTAAAACAAAGTCAGATTTTCATGATCGGTTGAAAAGCTTTAGGAAGCCAATTCTGAAAGATAAGTGGCGCATCAGTAACTACGAGACATATACATTCCTCTTCTTCTCCCACAACTGGTTTATGTATTATTTCTTCGTCTACATCTTGCATATCACCAGCATTAAAAGATGAAATATGATCACTGTAACAACCGGACAGTACCATGGTAACTTCCCGGCCCCGGTGACCATGATCTGGGACAGGTTTTCCTGCCTTGATACGAAGAAGACGAGCAATGCCACCCTCATCAGAAAGATCTAACATGTGCTGATAAACGCCCGGGCCAATATACTTCCAGGGAACATTATCAACGTCATGATTAACATATTGACGTAGGACAGGAGGTATAATTGATTTTGTTGTGTCATACTCCTCCACAGCAGAAAATGGGCCAGGCGTTGTAGTTTCTGGAGATTTCGAATCTATATTTTCAAATACCTTTTCTAACATGTTTGGTGACAACTTTTGATCAGGGGTATCTGCCAACAAAACTCCACCTAACGTTTCAGCCAGCTGGACACTAGCTCGACATTCCGGACAGAATGAAAGGTGAGTAGCCACCGCCAAACTCCAACTTTCTGACAAGGCGCCAGCCGCATAGCTCATCAATAAATCGTCATGTGGGTGATGGCTTACATTCATTGTAAATCTCCTAACGCGTGACGTAATTTGGTGAAGGATAAACGCAAACGCGATTTAACTGTGCCAAGTGGAATGTTAATGGCGTCTGCTATTTCTTGGTGAGACAAGCCCTCTAAAAAGGAGAGTGTTACAACCTCCCGTTGATCATCAGGCAATTGATTAATTGAAAGTTTTACACGCTCCACTAATGCAGATTGTTCAACGTTTTGCAATGGCGTTGGCGTTTCGTCCGGTTTAAACATTGGATCTTCTGCATCTAGAAGAGGCTTATTTTCTTTTCGTAAGCGATCTATTCTTAAATTTCTGGCAATAGTAAAAATCCAAGTCGTCGCTGACGATTTTTTAGGATTAAATTGCTCAGCCTTCCGCCAAACACGTATGAAGGTTTCCTGTGTAATTTCTTCAGATGCTACCGGATCGCCCCCAATTTTCATCATGTAGGCTTTAACCCGTGGACCTATTTTTCTAAACAAAGTAGCAAAAGCTTTGCGATCTTTTGCGGACCCTATTTTCATTAACAGATCATTATCAGAGGGTGTCACTTCAAGCTTTACCTTGGGCTGATTTCTTAAGGATAAAAAATTTCCGCTCATACCCTCATCTCGCGCCATGTTTGTCAATGTTCTTGGCACAAAATATGCGGTCGGCTTGCAGTTTAAAGTATTAAATCTGGTATTCTGAAACTGTGACATAGTTATCTTACGTTCAGTCTAGACCTCCAGATCATAAAAAGTCTTAAATTTTAATATAATTTCCACAGTGATTTTTCAAAAATACCGCTGATTGACTGCGTACGATTTCTTTATGTTTTTCATCCTTAGATTTCCACATACGGTAAGGCATTGATAATCTGGGATTTTTTTCGAGTTTGTGTTTGTTGCGATCTAGAAAGTCCCAATATAAATAATTAAATGGACAAGCACCTTTTCCTACTTTCTTTTTCACATCATAAGAACAGGAACTACAGTAGTTGGACATTTTATTGATATAATTACCACTAGCCGCATAAGGTTTAGTTGCCAAGGTTCCTCCATCGGAGAATTGACTCATGCCGAACGTATTAGGCAGCTCTACCCATTCATGAGCATCAGCGTAAACAGAAAGATACCACTCGTGAACAGCTTTAGGGTCAATGCCAGCCAACATTGCAAAATTCCCCGTAATCATAAGCCTTTGGATATGATGAGCATATGCCTCCTCCATAGTTTGTTTTAGGCTCGCACTTAAACAGGCCATTTTTGTTTTTCCTGTCCAATAAAACTCAGGCAATTTTCTTGAATTTTGGAAGAAATTAAGCTCCTGATATCGTGGCATCTTGAGCCAATAGATACCTCGGATAAATTCCCTCCAACCTATAATTTGCCTAATAAACCCCTCAGCAGAGTTCAATGGTATCCTGCCTTGGCGGTATTGATCTTCAACACGCTCACAAACAACTAATGGGTCTAGGAAACCAATATTTAAATAAAGAGATATAATAGAATGAAAAAGAAAAGCCTCTTCTTTTAAAAGAGCATCCTGATAGGTACCAAATGAGGCTAAAGAGTTTTCAATAAAACTTTGGAGAGCCTCTTCCGCTCCAGTCCGAGTTACAGCAAACCAAAAAGGCTCCAAAACTCCGTAGTTATCGGGAAAGTAACCTGCAATAAGTTTAATCACCTCCTGCGTAATTAAATCCGGTTTGAAACGTTTAGGCCCATAAAAATTCTCAACTTTGTTTGCAGGCTTTCTATTGTCCTTATCAAAATTCCACTGTCCGCCTTCCGGCTCACCCTTATAAGTTAACAACAAACCTGTTTTTCGCCGCATATTTCGATAGAAATTTTCCATGCGAAGTTGCTGCCGCCCCGCTGCCCACTCGTCGAATTCAGTAGAGCTACAGATATATCTTGTGTCGTCAGGAATGGTTATATTAAATGTGGATAGATTATCTAATTTTTTAAGTTTTTCATAAAGTTGCCATTCGCCTGGTTTGGTAATAATGATCTGATCACAGCCATACTTTTTATAGACACTTTTAAGTTCTTTAATCAAAGAACCAGAATTTTGGGGGTCTTCAAGTTTTTGGTAGACTACCTGCCAGCCAGCCGACAACAATTCACTTTTAAAATGACGCATTGCAGAGAACAAAAACACCAATTTTTTTTTTATGATGTGGCACCAAGGAAGCTTCTGAAGAAGCCTCCACTAAAAGCACTAAATCACGATGCTTTTTTGCCTTCTTAAGAGAAGATATGTCTAAAGATAGTTGGTCCCACAGGATGAGGATGAGCGACTTATTGTCCATTAGAGATAGAAGAACAAATGTTGAGCTTTATTGTATGGCCTTTCCACATGTATTTCGTTTACAACAATTTTGTGAGTTTTATGATGAATTGCAGGCCAAAGTTCTTTTTTGGATTGAGGGTGAGAAGCAGTATTCTTTAATAGCCTCTGCAGCAGAGGCCTAACTAAAAGGAATATTAGATAAAAAAATTCCAATAAATAAATGATTGGTTTTTTTTGGGCAATAATCCCATATACCCTGAAAGCCGGCAGCAGTGTCCAGAGTGCGGTAAAGGCTGCCGCTCCTGATAGTAATCCTTTCTCACCATTAAATATATGAAACCGCTTCATTGCTATTTTCGGATTTAAATCAGGGTGCAGTTTTCCTTTCCCGGTGGGGGAAATGTCCTCCCAAATAATCTTGTCCGACCCGGCAAACTTTTTGTAAAAGTTTATCTCTAAGCTGCATAAAGGACATGAACCATCATAATAAACACGATTAGTATTTTGGTTTATCATTTTCAAATAATGCCTTTTTTATTTTTGAGAGAAGTAAATTCACTTCACATGATAACTTTAACTGCTAAGCCGAGTTATCTAGCTTTTTTACGTTTATGAATAAACTTTAGATCGATTCAATCAATTTTAAGCGCCGGTGATCCATAATTTTCATTACAGCGTAACCCCTACACAATGTAATTTGGAGGTATCAAATGTCTTTATACTCAGTTGTTATGAACGATGATCAAAACCCCTTGAATGCCCTTCCAAAGCCTCAGCGCTTCCAGGTAATGGTTTTCCTCTCTTTAATGTGGTCGACTGTATTTTGTGTGGCCATAGGTTCATGGGCCTATTGGGGTGAGTTGGTCATTGGACATCTAGCTGTTGCCCTGGGAGTGATTTTAACCGGTCTGACTTTTCGTTCAGTCAATAAAAATGAAGGATCCTCTGTAGAATGATATCCGGATTGCGCAGTTACGCGAAAGGGTAGTCTCAACAGAATTGTATTAAATAAATGGATACATGCTCTCCCGACATCTGCAGTAAATCCTCCCTAACGTCTTTTTCTCATGGGGCCAATATTGCTGTTGTCGGGGCAGGTGGGGGTATCGGTAAGGCCCTAATTGATTGCCTAGCGTTAGATGACAATAGACCAAACATTATAGCTTTAAATCGAGGTGATGTTAGAAGGTCCGGTTGGAAAGGGTTGTTCAAGTCTCTTGAATTAGAGAATGAAAGTTCTATCAAAGAAGCTTCGGAATTTATAAGGTGTAAAATGGGAAATCTCAGTGCTGTAATCGTAGCAACCGGTTTGTTGCATGACGATACAGGGATTAAGCCCGAAAAATCATGGAATTCTTTGGACCCGTATTCTATCGAGAGGGTTTACAGGGTGAATACGGTTGGCCCAGCTCTTGTGGCAAAGTATTTTCTCCCCCTATTAGATGATAATTGCAAGTCAGTTTTTGCCTGTCTATCAGCTCGCGTGGGTAGCATATCCGATAATGTTTTGGGCGGGTGGTACGCATACCGAGCATCAAAAGCTGCCCTCAACATGATATTGAAAAATCTCTCAATAGAGCTTCGGCGAAAAAATAAAAATGCCATCTGTGTGGGTCTCCACCCCGGTACTGTCAGTACAAAATTATCAAAGCCATTCAGCAATAATGTATTGCCTGAAACAATTGTCTCGCCTGAGCAAGCAGCTATCAATCTATTATCTTTATTAAATGACTTTACGGTGAGCGATTCCGGTAAGATATTTGCCTACGATGGAAGCATTATTCCTTATTGATAACCGAAAATAAGACAGCACTGAAAACTTGTTAAATGATGAGTTACTTGTGCTTGGTTGTATAGAACGGTGAATTTAGGGCATAAAGGACGCAAATAAATTCACTAGCAGAGATGTTTATATGACCTACAAAGTAGCTTTACCCGACTTAGTTTCCAACTCATATTTTCCGGCCATAGCAGCCGTATACTTAGGATTTTTCGAAGAGGAGGGTATCGATGCAGAAATCGAACTAATATTCCCGGTACCAGATTCTTTTTCGGCGCTCCGTGATGGCCAATGTGATTTTGTTGCAGGCTCCGCACATGCTCCCCTTTGGGCATTCCCGAGATGGCAGGGATCCAAAGTGCTGTGTGCTCTTTCACAGGGTATGTATTGGTTCTTAGTATTGCGAAAAGATATCGATGTTAAAAAGGGTGACGTCAACGGCCTCAAAGGTTTGAGACTAGGCGCTGCTCCGGGGGTAGATGTTGGGCTTCGTCAATTATTGGTGGCCGCTGGAATCGATGCTAATGCGGAAAATATCACAATTGGCTTGCCGCCGGGCGGCATACCTGAAGGGAAATCCTTTGGGGTGGTAGCAGCACAAGCATTAATTGATGGGAAAATAGACGGTTTCTGGGCTAACGGCATGGGCGCTGAAGTCGCTATCACGAGCGGCATTGCTAAATGTATCATTGATGTACGAAGAGGTGATGGTCCACCCGCTGCCTTTAATTTTACGCAACCAGCGTTAGTAACGACTAAAAAATTAGTAGATGAAAAACCAGAAATTGCCGCTGGAGCGGTACGCGCTATTGTAAAGACACTCAACGCTTTAAAAAAAGACGCCTCACTTGCAACCGAGGTTGCTCAAGGCTTATTTCCCGAGAAGGAAACAGGTCTAATTACCAAACTAATAGAGCGAGATCAGCCTTATTATGATGCCAAGATAAGCAAAGACCTAATCGATGGCATGAACCAGTTTGCCACTAACGCCGGTCTTCTTGAGGGTGGCCCAGTGGCATTTGAGGAGATAATTGCTACTCAGTTTAGCCACCTTTGAAAAAGCTAGAAAACTCTGTCAAGCTGCTGCAGATGGCGGCAAAAACTGAGAAGCCCAGCCGCCCTTGGATCGCAAGACATCGCACCAATAGTCCTCAAAATTCGGCACAACCGCTGCAAGGACCGACGGTCTTTCCATTAAGGAATCTCTCCAATCCCTAACAGCCGGATATTTTTCAATTAGTCCAAGGGGATGTAGATGATCAAAAAACGTAAAACGCATTAGGGCAGGCGCATAAGAAGCATCTGTTAAGGAAAAATTCTGGCCATTAAAGTAAGGTCGCCCTTCTCCTCGTTTCATTAGCGCACCTTCTAATTTAGAAAAATACCCATCAGCGTGTGCACAACGGCGCATTAAATCCGCTTCGTCCTCCGCCTTATTTAAATGGGTAATAGCGCTAAATGTAGGAACATAATCATTCCAAGCACGATTATGAGCGCGATCTAATGGGTCATCAGGGTGTAGTCGAGGTTCCGTTACCTCATCCAAATATTCTACAATGGCGTTGGATTCAAACAACGCAGTTTCATTATTTACAATAAGAACAGGCACCTTCGAATGAGGCGAGATAGAAACAAACCAGTCTGGTCGGTAGTCACGATCTATATACTCGATATCATATTTAATATTTTTTTCTTGAAGAACGATTGCGGCCCGGTGAACCCAAGGACAAGTTTTAAAGCTACATAGTTTAAATTTCATTTCCAGCGCAACTCCCTTTTAATTAGTACAAAAGGTCACACAGAGGGGTATATGTTGCAATTGTGAATTAATTTTAATAACCATGCGTGTTTAGAATAGATAATTAACGTGATATAATTGAGACAGCAGGGAATTAACAACAAAAACGTTATGGGAGCAAACGATGTGTCCATCCCCAATAATACAGAAAATAAAAACAGCTAATGCCAGCATGAGCGACGCGGAGTGGAACACCCGGGTAGATCTTGCGGCGTGCTATCGATTAATCGAGCATTATAACATGGATGATCTTTTCGCGACACATATATCTGTTCGTGCTCCAGGTGAAGAAGACCATTTCTTACTAAACCCATACGGGGTACACTTCAGTGAAATTACAGCGTCAAGTCTTGTTAAGGTGGACCTCGATGGCAATATTGTACAGGATACCGAACACGTCATTAATCCCGCTGGATTTGTAATCCATTCGGCAGTCCACGCAGCCCGCCATGATGCCAAGTGTGTGCTTCACACCCATACCGTAGCTGGTATGGCTATTGCTTCTTTGGAAGAAGGCCTGAAACCAATGTTTCAGAAAGCGATGAGATTTTATAACGGAGTTGCCTATCACGACTTTGAAGGTGTTGCCGACGACCTCGATGAACGCAAGAGGCTCGTTAATGACCTTGGTGACAAAAATTACTTAATACTCCGCAATCATGGTTTGTTGGTTTGTGGGCCAACGATTGCACAAGCCTTTAAGGAGATGTTCGCGATGGAAAAAGCCTGTAAAACACAGCTAGCCATTATGCAGACCGGTGGTGAGGTAATCCAAATCTCAGAAGATCTTCTTCAACATACCGCAGAACAGTTCGCGCGCAACCGAGCTGTTACAAAAGAGCGTCCAAGCGGTTGGGTTTCTATGAAGAAAATGCTAGATAGGGTTAACCCCGGATACGAAAATTGATAATAAAATTGATCAGCTGTTGGCGGAAAATTACATTTTACTCACCATCACCTCAACGGCCCCGAAATTTCGGCATCCTTTTCTCCATGAAGGCAGTTCGGCCTTCCTTGTAATCCTCACTCCGCATACAGTTTTCGACGAGTTTATCACATAAGGCAATATCACGTTTATCAGGGTCTTTGGCAGCTTCGGCAACAATAACCTTCGTTGCATGAATGGTTAAAGGGGCATTGGAGGCAATTGTTGAAGCTAGATCATCTACCACTTCCTCCAATTTATCAGCTGGCACCAACTGGTTAATTAGCCCCATAGATAACGCTTCATCACCAGAGTATCGACGACCAGTAAAAAGTATCTCCTTCGTTTTAGCAGGGCCAACAATATCTATAATTTTTTTCATATTACGAAATGCGTAGCCCAACCCCAGCCTAGCCGCTGGCACCCCAAACTGAGATCCTTCTGCCGCAATCCTGATATCCGCGTGAATTGCTGTTCCAATGCCTGCCCCTATACAAAATCCTCTGATCATGGCTATAAGAGGTTTTTTTATATTCGCATAAGCGTCATTCACTTTAGCAGAAAGAGCATCATAAATTTCCCGCTGTTCTGGCGTTGATCTTCTCTCAGCAAATTCTGAAATATCCGAACCAGACACAAAAGACCGATCGCCAGCCCCCTGCATAACTATAACTCGAACCGTAGGATCAGTTTCAAAATCTTCTATGATTTCCAATATAGCCTCGCGCATAGCAAAGCCTATAGCATTCCGCCTCGCGGGGTTATTAAAGGTCATCCAACCAATACCATTCTTCTTGAGAGCATGCATTTTTTCTGTAGCAAGTTTCAGTTCAGTCATTAGTATCTCTCTAATAATTTATGTATTCGAATGGAAAGCGGCATTCCTACCTGCCTCACGACTAAAAACGGCATTACGCGTCTGCCCTGTACAGGAGGGGTAATTATGAAAAAACAAGCCAACAATATCGCCGGAAGCGTAAAGTCCTGGTATTGGATTTTCTGTAATATCTAATACCTCGCATTTGGTATTTATACTGACACCCCCAAAAGAGAACGTAATCCCGCCAGTCACCGTATAGGCTCTAAACGGAGGGGTATCAATAGGATTAGCCCAGTTAGATTTGGGAATACTGAGTCCTTTCGTCGAACGGCCATCAAGAATTCCCGGACTAAAAGGTATATCCGTAGAACACGATTGATTAAAACCTATAACAGTAGTTTCTAGCGCTATCGGATCTAGACCAATCTTCGTTGCCAATTCGGTTATTGATTCCGCTTCTTCATAAACATCTGTGTATTCGGCACCAAGTCGAAACAAATCAATCCCTTTTTGATCAAAAATTTGGTAAGCTATTCCCCCAGGTTGCGATAATACAGCTCTCCCGGTTTTTGCATAGGTATAGGAATGATTACTCTCCCCCTCGTCATAAAAACGCTCTGCAAGACTGTTAACTGTAATGCCATGTGTGTAATCATAACGATTACAGGTATTGCTGTGTCCATCCTGTCTCAAGGGGGTTCCCCCATCCGGAGCTTGTGCATCAATAGGTGTTGCATGGGCTCCCTGCCAATGACCAGCCGGCTTAGCACCAAGTTTCAGCATTTCTCTTAAAACTTCACCGGTGTTGTGTTTCGACCCACGAACTTTCATCAAATCGGCATTAGCACCCAAATAACGGGCCCGCATTTCCGCGTTAGCCTGAAAACCGCCGGCACAGACAATTACCGAACCAGCCTCGAGTTCGTAGTCTTCATTATCTGAGCTAATTTGCACACCTTTAATGCCACGAAAGTCTCCGATGAAAGAGGCAAGCCGGGACCTGTACCGAATATCCACATTAAGTTTGTTAGCAATTTGCCGCCAACGAATTAACTGACCTAATCCTCCACCGATGGTATGCACAATGATACCGGGCTCAAAATAGTATTTACCGTCTATTTCACGCCTTTTTTCCGGCTCAAATTCGATACCGGTTTCAAACATCCACCTGACTGCAGCATTAGACTGAGATACCATAAAATTAGCGAGTTGAGTGTCTATTCTATGCTGGGTAACTCTGTTCAGGTCCGCCATAAATTTTTCTTCGGTATAGGGCGGAATATGAAATCTTGCGAACTCGTCAGGATCAAAATTTGGAACGATATAGCGTATGTCTTCGGGGCCACTATAGACAAAACGGAACCCGGTATGAGAATATCGCGCATTGCCGCCGAAATCTTCTTCAGGGGCTTTTTCAAGCATTATCACTTTTTCAGCCCCATTCTGCACAGCAGATACTGCGGCTTCAAAGGCGGCACTACCCCCACCTACCACGGCTATATCACAGCTTTCCCTGCGCAAAAAATAACTCCAACTAATTTTTATCCAGTATTATTTAAACTCGCTTGACGCCCCTCTCCCTATCGGCTTCATACTCGACTTGCTGGAAACCGTGGACAGAGAGGTCAAAATTATTTCCCTCCGGATCACAGCCTCTCTTTTCCGCATAAGGCCGATTTCTAGGTCTTGGAGCAGGTGGATTAATTCCGAACTTAACTATACGTTTAGCTATTTCTTCCTGATCTTCTATTTCAAAGCCAAAATGGTTTAAACCATTAGGTTTTCCTTCTGCCTTGTTAGGCAACAGAGCAACATTAAGGTAGCCATCGGTAAGATAAGTTGCCCCACCCTTTGATTGGTGCAGAATTTTCATATCAAAAACTTTGGTATAAAACTCTGCTAACTTCGGGGGATCCATCGTTACAATCGCTATATGTTTGATTTTAGCCATAAAAAACCTCCTGAAAAACTTTTCTCAGCATAAAGAGACCATCTCAACTGATCTAAGTGGATACAAGCTGTTTTAGAACCCATTTAGCAACATCAAAAAGTTGACTGTCTTCTCCATGGCGCCCAATAATTTGGATTGAAACCGGCATATTATTAGGACCTTTGTATGTTGGTAAAGCATAACTCGGAACGTGCAGCAAATTCCACATACCAATATGAGAATGATCACCCGTACTATTTCTATCAGGCGGAGCTTCACCCGCAGTACACGGAGTAATAATTGCGTCAAAATCTTTGAATAAATTGGATAGAGTTTTACGGCAATCTTCCCCTACCTTTAGGGCACTGGAATATTCCTCATAATCCCAGCCGAAACCCTTAGCGATACCTTTATGAAGCTGGGGACTTAAAAGTTCACGGTGATTAAACCATTCATAAGAGGTTGCGCGTGCGCGCTCATAACTCGAAATTATATCTCTTGCAGCCACCAATTTTTCAAACTTACCCGGTAAGGAAAGCTCAGTTATTTCAGCTCCTTTGTCTTTGAGGGTATCCTTAGCAATATTTATAGCTTCTTCGGTTTCAGGCTTAACAATACTCCAAAGAGGGGTTTTACATATTGCGATTCGAGGTGTCGAAATTTGTGGCCGGTCAAAATTAACAGGACGGCCCAGTAGCGCTGCACTTATAAGCTCAATATCATCTATTGAGCGTACGATTAGACCTAAGGTGTCAAGTGACTGCGCTGCAGGCCAAACACCGTGAAGGTTAAAAGTATTAAAGGTTGGTTTATATCCAATGACACCACAATAAGCAGCCGGACGATGTATTGAACCAGCTGTTTGGGTGCCAAATGCTGCGGGTACCATCAAATCAGCAACGGCGGCTCCAGAACCGCTGCTAGAACCGCCCGGTGTACACTCTAAGTTATGCGGGTTTGCAGTTGGTGGAGGTGCCATGCCAGCAAATTCTACGGTAACTGTCTTCCCGAGAATAACAGCACCAGACGCACGCAATAGCGCTACACACGCAGCATCATATCCAAAATACTTTCCTTCATAAATTGGTGACCCCATTCCGGTAGGCATATCAAAAGTTGCGATAATGTCCTTCACCCCAAACGGGACCCCATGCAAGTTGCCCTTTTTGCTATCCGCTTCATCACAAGCTTGCGCCTGCCTCAGAGCGAGTTCGGGATCAATAAATGACCACGCTTTTACTTTCTTTTCACGAGCTTCAATGCGATCAAGACAATCACGAATCAGACGCTGTGATGTTATTTCTCCACTCTTAATGGACTGAGCAGCCTCAAATAATGATAATTCATTCAACATATAGAGACTTCACATCAAAAAATCTTTTTGCGCAACCTTTCAAACTATTTTACAGCACACCAAAGAGGGTCTTGTGCTAAAAGCGCCATTTTGTCAAAGTCGCGCAGAAGATGAGGGGTAATTAAATGCTAACTGTCAAACGAATATCAAAAGACGAGGCCGATTTAATGATCGGCGCTGCGGAAAATAAATCATCCCAATTAGGTATCCCAATGTGTATTGCGGTTACTGATGAATCAGGAAACTTAATAGCCTTTTCTAGGATGGACGGAGGCAAGGTATCCAGCATATCAATTGCTATTGATAAAGCGTTTACGGCTTCAGCCGCCAAAAACCCTACAGAATTTTATAATGAGATGTGTCGACCAGGCAGTCCAACTTTTGGTATTCACACCTCCAACCAAGGGCATTTTAGCATTATTGGGGGAGGGCTACCAATTATTTCAGGAGCAGAAATCGTAGGTGGCATTGGGTCTAGCTCCGGCACTCCCGCACAAGATATTGAGGTGTCACAAGCCGGTTTAGATGCTCTATTATCACACTGGGAAAAAACAAAAAATAAAAAGTAAGAGAAAAAGAAATGTCTTCTTTTAACGTCAAAAAAGATGCTGATCGTGCAATGGATGTCGTTTTAAATGGCGGCATTGCAATTATTCCCACTTTTGTTGGTTATGTAATTTTAGGTGCAACAACGGAAGCAATTAATCGAACAATTGAAATAAAAAAACGTGGGCCATCAAAATTAAATGCTGTTATAGGCTGCCCCTCAATGCACGCCGCATTGCATGAATTAGAGGGTCGAAACCGCGAAATTGTTAGAGTAATAACCAAAGACTACGATTTACCACTGGGGACCGTTGCTCCTGCATGTCTTCATCATCCAATGCTTAAAACTTTAGACGCGGGTGTTTTGAGCCGAACAACCTTAGGGGGTACTTTAGCAATGCTTCTAAATGCCGGCCCGCTAATGGATACTATGGCACAGTTGAGTTTTGAAGCCGGCCAATTGGTTGTTGGCTCATCTGCTAACTTAACTCTAAAGGGAACCAAATTTCGAGCCACAGATATAGAAGCAGAGGTCTTAGATGCTGCCGATATAGTTATTGATTATGGGCTGATGCGTTGGGCTAATTACAAAAAATCGTCCACTATGATAAATGTCCATGACTTCAGTGTCGTTCGCTACGGTAGTTGTCTAGACTTGATCAATGATGTTTTACAACGCCACTTCAATTTTAGCCTGCCTCCGGAACCAAGAAAATAATATAGATTTAAGTTACTTTTGATAAAGCCAAATATCACCCCACACAGGTTCACCATATTCTAACCGGAGTGTTTCACTTTTTACCAGAATTTCTGTAAAACCAACTTGGTCAGCAACTTTTCTGACATAAGGTCGACTATGCGAATAGCGCCCGGAGGACGTCAAACTAAAACCCGAACTCCTTTGCATCTCTAGAGAGAAGAGAATTAAACCGCGTGGTTTAACAACTTTTTTTAAACTAGAGAATAAGGCTTCGAAAGCACCAAAATAAACAAATACATCCGCCGCTAAAACGATATCGTAAGTGCGGTTGGCTGATTTCAAATAGGATAAAACATCAGAATTTATTAAATTATTATACACTAATTTCTTTTTGGCTTTTTTTAGCATCTGCACGGATAAGTCCACACCATCTATCCTACTAGAAAATTGTTTCACAGCTTCACCACAGAGCCCAGTTCCACAACCTAGGTCAAGAATCTCCAGATTAGCTTTTTGCGAATTCAAATAGTGTTCGATTGTATTAGATATTAGAATGGGTACTCTGTAATCTAAATCATTTTTCAATAATTGGTCAAAGTCTGGGGCAAAACGATCAAATAAGATTTTAATATAGTCTTCACTAGCACGATCTGGAGTCTGAAGCGCCCCCATTGCAGACAACATATGCATAGCTTCTGGTTCTTCGGGTTCTAAGTCGAGGTATTTCTGATACCACCTGGCCGCCGTCTTTGTTTCTTCAATGGATGCGTAGCATTCAGCCAAACCCCATATAGCATCTAAATTATCATCAATTATATTAAGAGCATTTTTATAACACTCAATGGCATCTTGATAAGAGGCTTCATCAGATGCCTTTTCAGCTTTAAAACAATAATTTGAAACCTCTTGTTCATTTGCTTTTTGAAAAAACTCTATAGCACGATCGTTGAAACCTAATGCTTCAGAAATTCTCCCTCTCCCATTTAACGCGACCACACATTTTTCATCTCGCTTTAGAACTTTTGCAAAAATTTTATCAGCTTCTTCAAGCGAACCCTTGTTGAATAATTCTTCAGCCTGGGAAATCCAGTTAAAAACAAAAGAATCTGTCGGCATTCTAATTATAACCTCTTAATCACCGCGAGAATTGGCATATGAGATTTCATCGAATTTTACAAAACTTATATAAATCCATAGGACAACACACTATAATAGATTCTTTATACTCTTAACCGTTAAATTAGTTTAAATTTTTATAAATTTTATTTTGAAACGCTTTGCTCGATTTTAGATGCTGCCACTAGAACTTCCATTTTCTCCTATGCGTGACAACCTTTCAAAAAAGCCTCACAGGCAATCACACAAAGCCGCAATACTTACCCGCGGTGTCGTAAGGCTTTTCAAAGATCTCTGCTGCGGATGTTTGACAGAATTTCCGCTCCCTAACAGTCGAAGAGTAGATATTATTACTCTTAGTACTGAGGGAATATTCTCGATTATTGAGGTAAAAAGTTCCGTTCAAGACTTTAAAGCTGACTCTAAGTGGCAGTTTTATCTACCTTATTGTGATCGCTTTTACTTCGCTGTCTCGGAGGATTTTCCATTGGAAGTTCTTCCTGGAAACCACGGAATTATAATCGCCGATAAATTTTCTGCCAGCATTGAAAAAGAAACATCAGAAAGATCGATACAAGGGACCCGCAGACGTCAACAACTTAAAAGGTTTGCATTGATTGCCAGCGAGCGGCTACAAAATATTACTGACCCGCGCCCCTGATTAAAATTTTTTAATTAGCGTTCTAAGCGCTCGATAGTTCTAGTTGTACTATGTCCCTCTTCTATATCAACTAGCAAAACCTGACCGCCATATGACTGTACCAAGTCAGCGCCTATTACATTTTCTAATAAATAATCGGCACCCTTAGACAAAAAATCTGGCCTAAGAGCTTTTATTAATTCAATTGGGGTCTCTTCAGAAAATACAACAACCAAATCCACACTTGCTAAGGAAGCTAGTACAGACGCGCGAGATTCTTCATTTTGGATTGGACGGCTTTCCCCTTTTATTTGCTTCACAGAAGCATCAGAATTAAGACCCACAATTAATCGGTCACAGACAAGGCGAGATTCCGCTAACAAAGCTAAGTGACCTGGATGTATCAGATCAAAACAGCCATTCGTAAACCCTATTTTATCGCTCTGGCTTCGCCAGACCTCGACTTTTTTCTTCGCATCCTCTAAAGACAAAATCTTTAATTTGCTTAAATTCAGTGTATCCTGACTTTGAAGTGATTCAACAAGCTCAGTAGCCGAGACAACGGCAGTCCCAGTCTTACCGACTGCTATCCCTGCCGCAATATTAGAAAGACGCGATGCCATTAACAAACTTCCACCAGCGGCTAAGACAGCGGCTAATATTGCAACCACTGTGTCGCCTGCTCCTGAAACATCAAAAATTTCACGTGCTTCTGCAGGTAAATGATCTATGCTTTTATCGGAAATAAGTGTCATGCCTTCAGCGCTTCTGGTCACCAGAATGTTTTCTATTCCATATTCCATTGCAATAAATCGCGCTGCTTCAACAAGGTTATTATTATCTATAACTCCTCTTTGGCTGGACTCAGAAAGCTCTCGCAGGTTTGGTGTAATAACAGTAGCACCTCTATACCGCCGGTAGTCGTCTCCCTTTGGATCAACAATTACTGGACAATTATAAGTTTTTGCTATCGAAATTAACTCTTGTAGACTATCTGGTGTTAAAACACCTTTACCATAATCAGAAAGTATAAGAGCATCCGCAGTAGCAATAGTTGTCCTTACATAATCAAAGATATTTTCCTTTGTATCATTAGAGATTTCTTTGCAGTCCTCTCTATCTAATCTCATTAATTGTTGAGAACCACCGAAATATCTTTCTTTGATTGTAGTTTGGCGCCCAGGCTCTCTTATTAGTTTCATCCTAATTTGATTTATACCTTGGACTAACGATTGCACTTGATCTGCTGCCTCGTCATTACCGACAACACTAACAAAATCAACCGAAACCCCCACCTCAGCCAAGTTTCGGGCTACATTGCCAGCCCCGCCCAACATGGACACTTCATCAATTACACGGCAAACTGGTACTGGTGCCTCTGGAGATATACGCGATACATCCCCGTAAACAAACTTATCAAGCATGACGTCACCCAAACACAGAATTTTTACTTTATCGAGCTGATCAATCAATTGAAGAAGTTTTGTGCTATCATTCATTTTGCGCATCGCTGTTCTAACACATCACACATCATGTGACCCAAAACTATATGTGCCTCCTGAATTCTAGCTGTATTATCCGAAGGAACTAAAATTAATGGTTTTGAGAGACCAACTAATTCGCCCCCATTTTGCCCGGACAGTGCGGCAGCCGTAATACCCATTTCTTTTGCAGCTTTGAGCGCGTTCAAAACGTTGGGGCTTCTGCCTGATGTGGTTATTGCTATTAGCAGGTCCCCCTTATTGCCCAAGGCTCTGAGCTGAATCTCAAAAACTCGTTCAAATCCAAAATCATTGCTGCCAGCGGTAAGAGCAGAAGTATCAGTTGTTAAAGCGATAGCAGAGAATGGTTCCCTATCCCTTTTATACCGCACGACCAACTCGGCTGCTAAATGTTGAGCATCCGCCGCACTACCACCGTTACCAACGAAAATAATTTTTTTACCGTTTTTTAAAGTATTTTCAGCGACAACACACAAAGCCTCAAATTGTTCGGCTAAGGTTTCACGCGTAATTCGCATTACCGCTTCATGTTCAGTAATTTCCTTATCAAAGAAAGACTTCAAAGTCATAAGGGACAATCCATGAAATTTAATATTTCTTATCGAATGGGTAACAGAAAACGCAAACAGTTTCTATTATATTTAATTATGTTACCCAAGGACGAAAATGTTTGCTCAAAGTTAAACCCTGACGTTGATAAGATGAACCCGACTCAGCTCCGTAGAGTTTATCTGGTGTATCAGTTAAATGTTCATACTTTAACCGCCCAACAAGTTGCGCATCCTCCATTGTGAACGGCACCCCGTAAGACCTTACCTCTAGCACTGCCCGCGTACCAGCTGCATCAGCAACAGCATGCCCAAATCCAGGGTCAAAGAAACCAGCATAGTGAGCACGAAACTCTCCAGTGAATGCATCATATGGAACCATTTCAGCCGCGCAATCTACCGGCACTGAAACCGACTCCTTGGAGGCTAAGATGTAAAAGTCATCAGGATTTAATATTATGCTGCGACTACTATCACAGTATATAGGGTCCCAATAATTTATGGGATTATAGTGCCCTTGTTTATCTACATCTATAAGAGGAGCGTGGGGTTTAGCTTTGAAACCAACGAGGTCCGTATCCCCAACCCCTGCCAAATCAATGGACAGAGGCACCCCTCTGAACAATGTATTTTCCTCTTGTTCGGTAAGATCCCGATCAAGTACTGGCTGGTCCTTAAGAAGGCGTTTCAACTCTGCTTCACGAATATCTCCAGTTCCTCGACATAACCGAAGCTGATTTAACTTGCTACCAGTACGGGCTATAATACTAAATGTTCTCGGAAATATTTCCGCGTAAAGAGGTCCGTGATAACCCCTTGCTACAACATCGAAGTCAGAGGAGTAGTCAGTCAAGAGGCGTGTGAATATATCAAGGCGCCCTGTAGAGCTTTTTGGATTAGCCACC
>PBWY01000048.1 GCA_002727395.1 Rhodospirillales bacterium
ACGTCAAGCACGACAGTGAAATCAACTTTGACTGGAAACAGAAGCTCAAGAACGGCATGACCGTTGGTGGGCGTATGGAGTTGGAAGCTGGAACGGGTACTACTACCGGGAACAACACATGGGATGAAACTTCCATGTATGTTAAGGGTTCCTTCGGTAAGTTCCAAATTGGTAACAACGACCCTGCTGCTTCCTACGTTGGAAGTGTTAAGGGTGTTGGCCCTGTAGGTATCGTTAAGTCAGATGCCGGTGACTGGGTTGGCCTTTCTGGAAACCAGACCATTGACAACGACAATGACGTTGGCATGGGCGACAACCAAAAGATCACTTATTTCCTTCCAAAAATGGGTGCACTTTCTGCTGCTGTTTCCTATATGCCTGATGCTTCTGGTGGTACGGCTACAGATTACGATGATACAGA
Organism: Rhodospirillales bacterium; assembly: GCA_002727395.1. Taxonomy (GTDB): domain Bacteria; phylum Pseudomonadota; class Alphaproteobacteria; order MPNO01; family UBA2964; genus UBA2964. Next base: position 422 of record PBWY01000048.1, read on the forward strand.
AACTTCTGGTGATCGTGATGGTATCTCTGCCATGGCCAAGTATGCTGGTAAAGCTGGTAAGACGAAGTACAGCCTAGCAGTTGGTTATTCACAAGTTGACACGGGTTCTGTCACTGAAGATGGCTGGAACATGGGTGTTAACATTGGTCAAGGTGCTGTGACTTTAACGGCTTTCCATGCTGTTGAAGACAATGGTTCTGGAACCAAGAACAAAGATACTGGTGCAGCTATTAAGTACAAGCTCAACAAGTCTGACACTGTCAGCCTTCAGTATGGTTTTGCTGAGAATGAGCCATCGAGTGGTACCGATAAGAAGACAACTGTTACGTCAGCTGGCTATTCCAAGAATTTGGGTGGCGGCGTAAAATTTGAAGGCTCTATCTTCAACGTTGATGATGATCAGGGCAGTGGAAGCTCCAATAACGTTAGTGAAAACGGTGTTGTAGCTGGCTTCAAGATTAAATTCTAAGATTTTTACAGAAATTTAGAATTGGTTAGGGGGCCTTCGGGCCCCCTAATTTTTTTATTTTACTATTTCTCATCTGATTCAAGATCCAATTGGTTAGCGCGGTATGAGAAACTTTCGAGACTGTCTTCGACGCGCTTTTTAAAATCAGGATTTGAGGAGAGATCTTTCATCTGTTTAGCCCACTTTCGGAGATAAAAATCAACTGGGTCCTTTTCTCTTAAAATTGCATTAAGGGGCATGCGGAAAAACTCTGTTTTCACTGCATTTTCAAATGCATGGGATATGACATCCATGCCTAACATTTCCACCAAGCCAAAGGATAAATGGAGTGACCGTCCCTGCCGACATGATGCGTGATGCAGAAAACCAGACGGGATATATAAAAGATCACCAGGTTCGAATAATAAATCCAATAATGGTGATCCGCGGACATTTTCCGGATTCATGTAACGTGCATTTGTAAAGTGTGGATGATTGATGGGATATTCCGCATACTGATCAAAGACTTGCCAGTGTTTTTTGCCGTCAATCTGAATGGCAAAAACATCGTGCACATCAAAATGAATTGGAAAGGCTTGGTGGTCTTTCTGCGAGTAATAAAGATTACATTCAAGCTTTCCCTTGGTCCAGCTTGTTAAGGCTTCTCGGATTTTGAGCACACCTATAGAAAGTCCAGCAATATCGTTTAGGACGATTGAGCTGCCGCGTTTCATTGCATCTTTTAAAATCTCGGTATTTAGGGCGGTGCCGTCACCGGAAATATTTTGTTGAGCTGGAAATAGGTCATTTTGGGGAATGGGCTTGTTGTCCAACAAAACTTGCAAACGCCCAGGTGTCCAAATTCCCGTCTGGTTGAGGAGTGTCTCAAAATCCTTATAGGAAAAAAAATCTGATAAAGTTCTTATTACGCTCTTTCCGATCCATGGCCGTCTATTTTTTTTAGCATCTTTAATTTCTTCTATGACGTTTTGGGATTTGAAAATATCTTCCATCAATTCCTTTTCCCTTGTTGAGGTTTATTAAAGCAAAAACTAAAATCAGATTATAATCAATAAAAGGCAATATTACGCTAACTATAGAGTTTTAAATTATCTGGCCCATGAATGAAAACAAAGAAAAAATAAAAAGATCTCAAATTATTAAAAATCTTTCATCACTTTACGAGACCATATCTTCTGTTTCGTTGAAGGCAGGCCGGTCTTCTAACGAGGTAGGATTGATGGCAGTTACTAAATTTCATTCTGCGGAGGAAGTAAAAATAGTTCTCGAGCAGGGCCATCGGCTTTTTGGGGAGAATAGAGTACAAGAAGCCGAGCAAAAATATTCCTCATTGAAACAAGATTATCCCGATGCGCGGTTACATTTAATTGGCCCACTTCAAACAAACAAGGTACGCCAAGCCATAAGTTTTTTTGACGTTATAGAAACTCTTGATCGGCCACGACTTGCAAGAGCTTTACATAAAGAGCAACAAAACATGGGGCGCTGTCCGGACCTTTATATTCAAGTAAATACGGGCGAGGAGCCGCAAAAAGCTGGTGTTCATCCAGGAGAGCTTGATGAACTTTTAAAATTATCCCGAACGGAGTTCAAACTTCCGGTAAAGGGTTTGATGTGCATTCCGCCGGCGGACGATGAGCCCGCACTCCATTTTGGATTTCTGGCCACGCTCGCGCGCCGCCATAAGTTAAAAACTCTCAGCATGGGAATGAGTGCCGATTTCGAGGCCGCAATTAAACTTGGGACTAGCCATGTTCGGATCGGTACATCGATTTTTGGTGCCCGTTAGACACAAAAAAACAGCTCCAGAATTTAGTTGTCACATAACATTAATTCGACCATGCTTTTTTCTGTCCACTCTTCTAAAATTTTTGAAAGAGCAGATTTTGAAAAAGCAATACCCCCTTTGGTATTGCTGAAACTGGGAGTGGCCAAATGGATAAAAATTGCGCTTCCATTACCCGGGATGACAGGTTGATCATTATATCCCACCACCGCAATTAAATCATAAATAGTGTCTGTCCGCCAAAGCATTTCATATCCACCGCTAAATGGAAGTGTTATTAGCTTGTTATATTGTTTGCTTTCAGGACAATCACACCAAGCATCGGTTTTTTTTAGACAGGTAATAGGCAGGATTGTGCGCGGGGCAGATATCCGATCAGATCGGAAAAATACTTGCCGTAGGGAAAAATGACCAGCGGGCGTAATTCCATCTCCCTCTTTTTTATCTTTAGAAATACCGCCTGTACCAAGCGCACAGCGAAATGTGATATTGTTCCAATGTGATTGACCATTTGGCTTTATGACTAAATTCACGAGTGCGTAATATCCTTCAGGCAAAAAAAGTCAATTCATGATGCCTAAATAGTTTGGGGTTGTAATGGCTAAAAAGTACAAAATTTAATATATCTTATAAATGCGGTTCAGACACACAATTTATTTTATTGTGGATCCCCGTTAATATTGATTTGCTTAGTGTGAGAAGGCGATGAATTTTAAAAAAAATATTCTCCTTGTAGAGGCTGATGAAGTTTTAAGGAAATGTTTGGTGGAGTTAGTGGGATCTCAGGAGGGCATACTCTTAACAGCAGTTGGATCCGGTGCAGAGGGTTTAAGGATAATTCAAGATGATCATTTTGATTTATTGATTCTCGATGAACTGAATTTGGATTTTAAAAATATCGAGTTATGTCGAGCAATTCGCTTTCAAGACTCATTAATTCCGATAATTCTTCTATCCAAAAATCAAGCGTTAGATAAAGATATTGATGGTGGAGTAAATGACCGCATAGTGAAACCATTTAATTTTCGAGATTTAATGGCGCGGATCAGGCTTCAACTAACAAAAGGTAACCAGGCCGAAGATTCCTATCATCGGCTGGGCCCATATAAATTTGATCCGAATGCGCAACTATTGTTAGATTTATCCGAAGATAAAAGTATTAGGCTGACCGAAAAAGAGACCTCAATCTTAAAATTCTTAATATATCACGCAAATTCGTTTGTGGCTCGGGGAGATCTCCTTGACGAGGTTTGGGAGTATAGCTCCGAGATTAGTACCCATACTTTGGAAACTCATATTTATAAGTTGCGTCAGAAACTCGAGATACACCCGTCCCAAGCAAAGATTTTGGTAACGGAACCCGGGGGTTACCGGTTAATAATATAATGGTTTATTGTTGTTCCCGAATGGTATTGCGAAGTGTGCCAATTCCGGACACCTGTGCTTCACATAAGTCGCCGTCTTTAAGCCAAACTGGTTCCTTCATGCCAAGGGCAACACCAAAGGGAGTGCCAGTTGCAATTAGGTCGCCAGGCAAAAGCGTAATGCCTCTGCTGAGATAGGAAATTAGCTCCGGAATTTTGAAAATTAAATTGGAAGTATTGGACTCTTGTCTTATTTTACCATTTACGGAAAGGCTGAGGTCCAAATTATGGGGGTCTTCTATTTCATTGAGTGTCACAATAGAGGGGCCATAAGGACAAAATGAGTCTAAAGATTTTCCATAATCCCATTGCCCTGCCCCGCTTAATTGTAGATCTCGTGCCGATATGTCGTTGACTACTGTAAAACCAAGAACCTTATCCATCGCATCTTTTTCGGAGACACGAAAAGCGCTCTTTCCTATTACTACGCCCAACTCCACTTCATAATCGACCTTTTGAGTAACATCGCAATAAAAGTTTATTTCGTCATAAGGCCCGGTAACAGATGTAGCGTATTTAGAGAATATTACCGGCTCTTTTGGAACCTCCATATTGGCTTCGCGACAATGATCAAGATAGTTGAGCCCGATACCAATCACTTTAGGAGGGTTTTGGATGGGTGCCTCTAACTTTACTTCATCCATTGCAAAATCTGGCCCAGCCCAGTCTGCAATTGCTGATCTAACTCTAGCTAAAATAGCGTCTCCACCCCTCGCAATCTCCAAGAGGTCTCCGGTTTCCCCGGAGGGAAGGCCCGCTGCCCTCAGGTCTAGGATGCGGTCATTCTTTAGAGCGCCAGGTCTTTTTTCCCCGTTTGTTTAAAACGTAACTAATTGAGCCATTGTTTTTAAAATCCCTAGGTTGATACAATATTATTTTGGCCATGCTAGCAATACACGGAGCTCAAGGCAGAGTCTATAATTGCATTTAGGGTACACATTAAAATGCTTATCTTGGCTCAGGATAGATTTTTTTGTTTGAAATAAGGCTGATATTCAGTTGGTCAATTTTTACATTGCCATTTAAATCAACTCTAAAAAGTTGAACGGCATCCCATTCCAATTCTTCTGGAGCAGGGTTAATCATGTTCCAGCCGGTGGCTAGTGAAATCGCTGCCCGTATAATCCCCTGGTGGGAGACTGCGCCCGTCGGCCGCTTATTTTTAGCAATTATCTTAATCCATTTATGCACGCGGTTTCTAACTTCTCTCGGAGTTTCCCCCCCATCTGGACGCAGATCTATTCCCTTTTTCTTTCGTTTTACGAATTCGGCGCCATATTTTTCTTGGAGTTGCTGACCAGTGAGTCCGTCCCACTGACCCCAATCCATCTCGATAAGTGAGGGCTCAGTTTTTGTCTTCAGCCCAAGAAGTGAAGCAGTTTTTTGTGCTCTTTTCAAAGGACTAGCGAACCATTGATAATTTTTAAATTTATCAGGAAGTACCCAGGTATTTACCCGCTGTATCCCCAGCGTACTCAATGGAATATCTGTCTGTCCCTGCAATTTTCTCTGTTCATTCCATAATGTCGGTCCATGCCGAATCAAGGCAAGTGGCGTCATGAGTTTAATCTTCTAAAAGTGGTTAAAAAGTCCTAAAGGGAAGACGCCCCACAAAACGTGAGGCGTCTGATAAAATATAAAGATCTAATCAAGCAGCATTTACCAATTTTGCATCGCTGCCGGAATTAATTTTGATATTCCTTGGTTTCAATTCTTCGGGCACTTCGCGTATCAGGTTTATGTGAAGGAGGCCATTAACCAGCTCTGCACCAATAACTTGTATGTGGTCTGCGAGTTGAAACTTGCGCTCAAAAGCCCTTCCTGCGATACCTCGGTATAAATACTTGGCATCGTTTTGGGTCTCTTGTCCCCGACTCTTTACAATAAGCATGTTTTCTTTGGCGGTTATATCGAGATCTTTTTCTCCGAAGCCAGCTACAGCTATCGATATTCTGTAACTATTCTCTTCAGTTTTTTCGATATTATAGGGCGGATAAGTATCCGAAAGATCCGCCGATCTCATAGCCGTATCTAGCAGCCTCGGAATACTGTCAAACCCTACACTTGAACGGAAAAGCGGTGAAAAATCAAAAGTTGTCATATTGATACCCTCCTTTGAGCAATATCTTTTATGGACTCACCTATTGGTCAAGTCCTGTTGGAAACATGAAAGCCCTAACAAGGCGCCTTCAAAAAATTATGTGGTGCATAAAATTGATTTTTCAAGGGGAAAAAATCCCAGCATGTCCATGCAAAGACTTTTCTAAATCTTTATATCAATCATAACAGGGGCGTGGTCTGATGGTTTATCCCAACCCCGCGCCTCAACAAATACTTTAGCATTATAAACTTTCTCGATGAGGCCGGGTGTTACCCAAATGTGGTCCAACCGTCGACCACGATTTGTGCCGGGCCAAGTTCTATTTCGATAACTCCACCAACTATAAAGATGTTCTTCTGGAGGAATAATCTTCCTAACTGCGTCTATCCAATCATGAGATCTCATTGCCTTTTCGAGCCTAGCAACTTCAATGGGTGTGTGACTTACTATCTTTAGAAGCTGTTTGTGCGACCAAACATCTGTTTCCAGTGGTGCAACATTAAGATCACCAACCAGAATTCTATTTGCCGGTTTTTGTGTACTAAACCACTTCGCCATTTCTGATAAAAATGTGATTTTGTGAGCAAATTTTTCATTTTCTACGGGGTCGGGAACATCTCCGCCCGCCGGTACATAAAAATTATTAATTTCTACACCGTTAGGCAGACTTGCTGCTATATGCCGGCAGTCATCTTTATTGCACCATAACCGTTTCTTTACTCCAGTGAGCGGCACCTTGGAAATAATTGCTACACCATTATAACTTTTCATTCCTCGGTATAATATGTGCTTATAACCCAACGTTTTTATGTCATTCTCTGGAAATAAGCTGTCTTCCACTTTGATTTCTTGCAGACAAATTACATCTGGTGCTAGTTTGTCTGAGATTTTGGCTAAGGTGGTCATCCGCAGTCGAAGGGAATTGATATTCCAGGTGATGATTCGCATGATGCTACTTCTTCAATTATCGATAAGTTTGGGCATGATCATGTGCCGCGGCTCCAAAAGCCGCAAATAACTTGGATGCTAGGCTGTGTTCTTCGGCTCTCCATTCCGCATGCCATTGTACTCCTACTGTAAATCTTTTGGCGGCGGGTAAATTAATAGCCTCTATCACCCCATCGGGTGATAGGGCTTCTAGAGAAAAGCCAGTAGCTATTTGGTCTATACTTTGTGCATGTAAGGAGTTCACCATTGTTGTTTTCTTTCCTAATAATTTGTGAAGGTAGCCCCCTGCCGTAAGCGCAATTTCATGCCGGAGGGCGAAGCGTTCGGCTTGAATTTCTGTGTCCCTTCGCATTCTGTGATCGTTTTTTCCTGGTAACTGGTGGACACGATAGTGCAGCGATCCTCCCATAGCGACATTAATTTCTTGTATTCCCCGGCAAATTCCAAAAACAGGAATTTCTTTTTCGATACAGCCCCGTATTAGTGGGAGGACTGTCGCGTCTCGTTTTGGATCTATAATTTCGTCGGTTGGAAACTCCGGCCCACCGTAATGGTGGGGTTCAATATTAGCTCGCCCGCCAGTGAGAAGGAGTCCATCGATTGTATTCAAAATTGTTTCAAAATCAGTTTCTTTGCCGAAGGCGGGAATTAGGATTGGGGAGGTGTCAGAAATTTCCATCGAAACACGAGCATATTTTTCGGCTGTCGTAAAAAGTGCCGACATATTCTCGGTTGCCGGCGTATGATTTACCGGAATACCTATAATTGGTTTTTTGTTTTTCAATGGCATTTTTATTTGGCTATCACGTGCGTATCAATCCCGCAACCGCAAGCTTAATCCTGCGGGTCTGAAGGAAAGGCCCAATCCGGAATTGAAAAAATAAATAAATTTTTGGGAATAGGCAGATTTGTTTTTGGATTTACCAAGCTAATTTTGGTTTTTATCCCCTGAGTGTCTTCAACCACCCAGCCAAGGAAGGCATCAATATTTTCAGAAAATATAAGAGTCATTGAGCCCCCTCCCGCTCTGTCTCGCATTGCTATTTTAATTCTAAGGGTGCCATGGCTTTTTGCAGTATTTAAGATATCCAGCTCCCTAGAAAATCTAAATTTATTGCGTAATAAAAATGAAGCTGGAGTTTTCTCTACAGGAATCTGACTAATTTCCCTTAAATCGTAATCTATATAGTAAAGCCACGTATCGTTCGCATATACCTGCAGGGTTGCAGGCTTTTTGTATTGAATTCTTAACTTTCCTGGCCTGTCGATGAAAAGTGTTCCCTCTGCAACGGCACCGGTGGTCGATGATTGAACGAAAGAAGCTTGGAGAGAGCGAATAGAATCAAGATATTTTTCTGCTGTAAGCAGTAAGGTTTGTTGAGGGATATTTTTCTTCTCGTTGGTTTGTCCGAGTGCTAGGTTGGAAGCAAAGCCAATGATGGTGACAAGGACTATAATTGGAAAATTTAGACGGGCAGACACGATTATTAATTCCTCATTTCCCCATAGGCTCTATAAAATTTTTACTAGGGAGACTAATCCCCACAATTTCATTAGGTTCCACTGTTTTCAATATCGCGGGCTAGCACCTCGCGTTTTCCAACGTGGTTGGCTGAACTAATAACACCTTCCGCTTCCATTTTATCAACAATCCGTGCGGCACGATTATATCCAATTTGCAGGTGTCGCTGAACAAAACTCGTCGAAGCTTTGCGCTCCCGGCAGACAAGGGCTACGGCTTGATCATAAAGGGCGTCTCCCTTGATTGTGTCCCCACTAGTATTGTTGTCGCCAATAGGTTGATCGGGGTCTTCTCGCGTGACCTCTTCTACATATTCTGGGTTTCCTTGTGATTTGAGTGCTGTGACAACCCGCTCTACTTCTTCGTCGGTAACGAGAGGGCCGTGTACCCGCGAGATACGCCCGCCCCCCGCCATGTAA
>PBWY01000009.1 GCA_002727395.1 Rhodospirillales bacterium
AATTGCTAGGTTAATTTCATCTGAAATTTGTTGACCAGGTTTGTTTAGCCTAATGTTATCAGCATAAACTATCCCAGCCATAATCAGCGCTTGGGCTTTCGACCGGTTCTCTACAAGCCCTCTAGCGACCAATAATTTATCAATGCGCTCTTTTTTTGCCACAGAATTGCACTGTTATACAATTGAGGTCATCTTAGTCCCATACTTTCCAAGGGCCTTTAAAACATTGTTAACGATATTTTCTGCGCTTAAGCCAGCAAGCTTATATTGCTGCTGCTGAGTATCATGATCAATATAGAAATCAGGTAAATACATGGGTCTAAATTTCAAGCCAGATTCTAGCAAACCATTAAAAGCTAAAAAGTGAGTAATCTGACTTGCAAACCCTCCTATTGTCCCCTCTTCAATTGTAATAAGGACTTCATGATCCATCGCAAGACGACGTACCAAATCCTCGTCAATGGGTTTAGCAAACCGTGCGTCAGCTACTGTCGTTGACAACCCAATTTCATCCAAGCTTTCGGCTGCTATATGACAATCGGCGAGGCGGGTACCATAAGATAATAATGCTACAGCATTTCCTTCTTTGGTGATTCTTCCTTTTCCAATTTCAAGAATTTCGGCTTTTTGAGGCATCTCAACTCCCACGCCATTTCCTCTCGGATATCTCAAGCCTGAGGGTCTATCATCAATCGCAACCTGGGTCTTTACCATGTGCACTAACTCCGCCTCATCAGCAGCCGCCATTAAAATCATTCCCGGAAGACAACCTAAATAGGTGATGTCAAAAGAGCCCTGATGAGTTACACCATCGGCGCCCACCATCCCCGCACGATCGATAGCAAATCGAACGGGCAAACCCTGAATAGAAACGTCATGAACAATAGAATCATAAGCACGCTGTAAAAATGTGGAATAAATAGCAGCAAAAGGCTTGTAGCCTTCGGCCGCAAGCCCTGCAGCAAAGGTAACCGCATGCTGCTCGGCTATCCCGACATCAAAACATCGTTCTGGAAAATGTTTTGCAAATATATTAAGACCAGTGCCTGAAGGCATCGCCCCCGTAATAGCTATAATTTTGTCGTCTTTCTGCGCCTCAGCGCTTAGGGCCTCCGCAAAAACCTTAGTATATGAAGGTGGACCCTGAGGTGCTTTAACTAAAACTCCTGTAGCGGCATCAAACTTCCCGACACCATGATACTTATCTACCGCAGCCTCAGCGGGCGGATAGCCACCGCCCTTTTTGGTGACCACGTGAACGAGTACGGGGCCGGGTTCACTGGAATTTTTTACATTCTTTAATACTGGCAGCAAGTGCTCTAGGTTGTGACCGTCCACTGGACCAATATAATAAAAACCAAGTTCCTCAAACATGGTACTTCCCGTTACTAATCCACGGGCATATTCTTCAGATTTGGCTGCAGCTTGTTCCAAACGTTTGGGAAACTTCTTAGCTAGATCTTTCATTAAGTGACGCAGGGACCGGTAGTAGCGTGATGAAATCAGTCGCGAAAGATAGGCACTCATTGCCCCAACAGGTGGAGCAATAGACATGTCATTATCATTGAGAATTACAATTAAACGTCTATTCATAGAACCAGCGTTATTCATGGCTTCATAAGCCATGCCGGCGGTCATAGACCCATCCCCAATTACCGCAATCGAGTTGTTTTCTTTACCCTTAAATCCGCTAGCCACTGAGAGCCCAAGTGCCGCAGATATAGAAGTAGCGGCATGTGCTGCACCGAATGGGTCATATTCGCTCTCTGTGCGTTTTGTAAAACCTGAAAGGCCTCCACCTTGGCGAAGGGTACGAATTTTATTACGACGGCCAGTAATAATTTTATGCGGATAAGCTTGATGACCGACATCCCAAACCAAATGGTCTTTTGGCGTATTGAAAACATAGTGCAAGGCAATAGTGAGCTCGACTACACCCAAGCTCGCTCCTAAATGGCCGCCAGTTGATGAAACTACACTAATAGTTTCTGCCCTGAGCTCATCGGCAAACTGTTGCAGCTCACTTTCTTTTAGTTTTCTGAGATCTGCAGGAAACTTCACTTCGTCCAGCAACGGCGTTTTTAGCATTTTACTCAATAAATCCTCCTATGCGCGCCTATCAACAATAAAATCTGCGATGGCCCTGAGGTTTGCAGCTTTATCACCAAACATGTCAAGTTGCCCTATAGCCTTATCGATCAAAATTTGAGCACGCTTTTGTGCTTGCGAAATACCGAGCAAAGATACAAATGTCGCTTTACCAGCTTCACCATCTTTGTTGATAGTCTTTCCCGTTGCTTCCTCAGTACCGAGTACGTCTAGTAGATCATCAGCAATTTGAAATGCTAAACCAATATCTTGGGCATATTTTATTAATGCCACTGTTTCTTCCTCGGAGGCATTACCTAAAATTGCTCCAGCTTCACAAGAAAAACTAATTAGTGCTCCAGTTTTTAGCCTTTGCATTCGCGAAATAGTCTCCAAATCGACATCACAATTCTCGGATTCTAAGTCAATCACCTGACCTCCCACCATGCCTCCACCACCTGAAGCAATTGCTAGTCCTCTAATTAATGCTACCCTAACATTAGGGTCAGGATGAGTTTTTGGATCACTGAGAACCTCAAAAGCAAGAACCTGCAACGCATCACCTGCTAGAATCGCTGTCGCTTCATCAAAAGCAATGTGACAAGATGGCCTGCCACGCCGAAGAGAATCATTATCCATTGCAGGGAGATCATCATGTACAAGAGAATAACAGTGTATAAGCTCTATGGCGGCGCCCACCCTAAGCGCATATTGCTCTGATGCCTCAAATAATTTGGCACTTTGTAGTGTAAGAAATGGTCTTAGCCTCTTCCCTCCTTTGAGCGAAGCATAACTCATTGCGCTATAAAGCTTCCCCTCATAGCCTTTCCGTGAGGACAATAAATTTTTTAAAAATTTCTCCATCACAGCTGCACATTCAGCCATCGCCTCTGTTAGAGCTTTAGAAGCCCGCTGGTTATTCAAGGTCCATTGGCTCCAGCTCTATAGGTCCATTAGAACCGAGCTTAATTTTATCTACACGTGTTTTAGCTTCTTTTAGTTTTTTTTCGCAATGTTCCTTCAGGGCGGCACCCCGTTCATAGGCACTAATGGCGTCTTCTAAGTCACTTTTTCCTTGTTNAAGTTTCCGAACAATATCTTCAAGTTCAGCCAAGGCCCCTTCGAACGAAAGAGAAGCAATTTTGACTGGTTTTTCACTAGATGCCATATCATTTAACCCTAATGTGATTAAAAAATGTTTTAAAATATTTAGATATACCTATTTATCACTCTATTAAATACTTAATTAGCCACATTTATTTTATAATGGTATGAAATTTACGTTGCTTTTACTAACTCCGTTAAGTGAGCAGTCACACAATTAGGAAGGGCTGTCAAATCATAGCCACCTTCCAGTGATGATATTATCCTTGCATCACAATGTTCCCCCGCGATATCGACCAGTTTACTGGTAATCCAGGCAAAATCTTCTTCCTCTAAGTGGAGATTGGCAAGAGGATCTCTGCTGTGAGCATCAAATCCAGCCGACAAAAAAATAAGCTGAGGTTGAAATTTCTCCAACGCTGGCAGAATGGCACCCTCGATCTCACGTCTAAAATCTTGAGAACCCGTACCCTCCGCCAGTGGAACGTTGCAAATATTACCAACGCCAGTCTCATTAGCAGAGCCGGTCCCTGGATAAAATGGATATTGGTGAGATGAAGCAAAAAATACATTTTCATCCGACCAAAATGCGGATTGAGTTCCATTGCCATGATGAACGTCAAAATCAACTACCGCAACACGTTCAAGGTTATGTACAATACGAGCATGTTGGACACCAACAGCAATATTGTTAAAAAGACAAAACCCCATTCCACGGTTGGGTTCAGCATGATGACCCGGGGGACGCATTGCACAAAATGCAGAATTAGACTGACCATCCATTATTGCATCAATAGCGGCTACTACTGCGCCACAAGCTCTCATAGCAGCCTCTCCAGACCCGGGACAAAGCGCTGTATCTGGATCAATTTGATGGAGACCTTCTTTTGGCACTAGGTCAATTATTTTTTCCACATAAATTTGACTGTGAATTCTAGATATTTGCTCAATGGTAGCCATTGGCGCCTGTCTTTTATCTAGATCCTTGAAACGATCAGCTTCTAATGCCCTTGTTACCGCCCTTATACGATCTGGACATTCCGGATGTTCATGTCCCATATCATGATTTTCCGCGCTTTTATGGCTAAAAATTAAAGTGGTCATTTTTTATCTCGCTTACGTATTGTTTATTTAATAATAGCTTCAATTTTTACATAAGCATACGGTGGTAAAATCATTTGGAAGGCAGAAACTATTTTTTAATGATATTTTATCCGTAGACAGTTTCTGCTTTTCTATATCTATAGACAAAGATTATACTTTATTTAACTTTAATTCAGGGTTTGTGCCCAAATGAAAACCTGGGAAAATAAATCATATTGTTGTTTTTTAATGACTAAGCTGCTTGTCGCCATGTTTTATATCAGTGGGGCTTTTATAATTGTCACACTGCTCTCTATGCCGATATTACTATCTTCTGTTAAAGCTCAAAAACTGGACCAAGAGGCTGTTACCAAACGTGATTCTATTAAAAATCAATCAAATATATCCCGAAATAGGAAAATAAAATTTAACAAGGGGAAACGAGGTAAAAGAGGCAGAAGGGGCCCTGCCAAAGTCATAGTAGATCCAGTCACTGAAGGAACCGCCGTTGAGACCGTCCAGGTCTATGGTAGAGTGGTCGCGCAACAGAAGGGTATAATAGCGGCACGAACTAGAGGTGCCATAGAAGCGGTAAAGGTTCGTGTTGGAGATAGAGTAAAAAAAGGCGATATAATAGTTAAATTGATTTCTAGCACCTTAATAGCCGAACGAGATCTAAAATCTTCTGAACTAAAGGAATTTACTGCAAAAATCCGAACTGTCGGCGTACAGCTTGCTCTAGCTAAACAAGAACTTAAAAGACTCCAGAGACTAAGAAAGTCCTCTTCTTTCTCTTTGGCCCGATACCAAGATAAACTACGTGATGTTGAACGCTCACTAAGCGCCCTAAGCGAAGCTAAGGCTAAACGTGAACAAGCAAAAGCCCGATTACGTATAGCAAATATTAATCTGATGAATGCTAAAATTCTTGCCCCTTTCGATGGAGTCATTATCAGTCGAGCAGTTGAGGTTGGGGATTATGTAAACCTTGGGGCCCCGGTTGTAACGATCCTCAACGAAAATTCTTTTGAAGTTGAAGCCGAAGTGCCAGCAAATCGTTTGGGGGGGCTCAAAAATGGTAAGGTTATTGATGTAAAGCCCGAATTCGGGCGATCTTTCAAAGCATCTGTTCGGGCGATCGTACCCCAAGAAAACGCTCTTTCAAGGACTCGTGTTGTTCGTTTCTTACCCGACTTTATCAAGCCAAACCTGACCATAGCATCAAACCAAAGTGTTGTCCTGTACATACCTTCAGGTGCCTCTAAGAAAGCCTTAACAGTGCATAAAGACGCTATCACGCAACGTAGAGGCAAGCGGGTCGTATTCGTCGTCAAGGAGACAAGGGGCGGCTTACGAGCTGAAATGCGACCAGTTAAATTAGGAGAAGCGTTTGGTCTACGTTTCGAAGTTTTGAAAGGTCTAAAATCCGGCGAACAAGTGGTAATTCGAGGAAATGAAAGATTACGGCCACGTCAAAAAATAAAAATAAC
>PBWY01000049.1 GCA_002727395.1 Rhodospirillales bacterium
ATCATTCTGGTTACAAATTACCATTGCAACTCTCTATCGGTGATAAAGTCGAGATTTTGAGTGCGGGTGCATATTCGGCTAGCTATTCTTCTGTTGGTTTCAACGGCTTTCCACCGTTGAAAGAATATTATATTTAAACGCCTTGATAAGAGATTACGAATTAAAAATAAAGAATTGAGAATACGAGATGAACCTGTATAGTTATTTTCGCTCCTCTGCAGCTTTTAGAGTTCGAATAGCACTCAATTTGAAGGGTTTAGCGTATGGAACGAAATTGGTTAACCTTTCAACTGGAGAGCACCTTGTAGGTCAATATAGAATAGTTAACCCGCAGGGTAGAATTCCAACGCTTGTTGACAAAGAAAAAATTTATATTCAATCAATTAGTATTATTGAATACCTAGAAGAAGCATATCCTAAGCCGCCTTTATTGCCCACATCTATAGAGGAGCGTGCTTGGGTGAGATCAATCGGCAATATAATTGCTTGTGACATTCATCCATTGAACAACCTCGCGGTTCTTAATTATCTCACTAATGAATTTTCTATTTCTGAGGCTCAAAAGGTTCACTGGTATCAACATTGGGTTCATCAAGGGTTTGAGGCTGTAGAAAAAATGCTGTCTGAAACTGCTTCAAGAGGAAAGTTTTGCTTTGGAGAGGAACCGGGTTTGGCTGATATTTGTTTAGTACCGCAGGTTTTTAATGCAAAAAGGTTTGATTGTGACCTAGAACCTTATCCTGAAATAGCGAAAATTTTTAAGTTATGTATGGAAGTAACGGCCTTTGCCAAGGCCCAGCCTTCAAACCAGCCGGAAGCGGATAGTATTATTTGATTTTAACTTTTTATTCTTTTCTTAACCGTTAATTTTATTTTTAAGATCTTCTGTTCTAAGCCAAGCAGGGGATCCACGTTTTAATAATTTAAGAGCCCGTTCTGCTTGAGCAAGAGCGAGTTTTTTGTGCCCTATCAAAAAATTATATTCTGCGAGGGACCACGAAGATAATCCAAATTCCTTTTTTCGGCCATAAGCCGCCGCCGCTAGGCGCCATGTCAATGCCAACTCTTGATCAATAGCCAAAGCGTGTTTTATTTGAAAAAGCGCATGATCAAGTAGTTCAGGCCTTCCTGTCTCGATCATAACGTGGGCAAGACTTGTCCTTATTAATGGCGCATTTGGCAACAAGCGAACTGCTTTTTGATATACAAGTAACGCGTCATTTAGGCGACCGTTCTCAAATAGCATTTGGCCTTTGAGTTCAACAAAATATGGATCTGATGGATGAGCAGCGATAAGAGTGTTAATTATAGGTAATGCGCTGTTCAGGTTGGCATTTCGAAACATTGCAATTGCCCTAGCATACCGCGCTGCTGTGGATTTATCGCTGTCTGAATACTTTGCTAAAGTAAATTCGGGTTCATCAATAAACGCATCAAGTTTTGCGACTAGTCTTAGTTGTTTTTTTTCAATATTTATGGGTAATTTTTTATCAGAGCTTGATGAACCCTTAATATGGTTTTCCATAAAACGGATTCTTGATTGGATGGAGGGGTGACTTCTGACGTAGGGGTCTTGGTTGGAGCTTTGGAGAAATTCTTGACTAGCTAATACATTCAATAATTTCAGCAGCCCTTTACCGGAAACTCCGATTATATCAAGGTATTTAGCAGCAGCTTGGTCAGCAGCTTGTTCTTGTCCTCGAGTAAAGTTTAGAAATGATCTAGAAGCTAAATTTTTTCCACCTGAGGTTATAGCAACCANNGGAGTNGGATCTTTTGCCAATGCACTTAATGCAAGACCCATAATTTGTGAGATAAAAGCNGTACTACGTGCTTTTTTCATTTNATTNTTCATACGGATTAAATGCCCGCCGGCGATATGNCCAATTTCNTGGGCAATNACACCTATAANTTGTTCGGCATTNTTACTTTGTCTTAANAATCCNGTTGTTAAAAANATTTTTTGTCCTTTTGCGACGAAAGCGTTAATTTTGTTATCTTTTACAATAAGTGTTTTTAAAGTTTCACCTGATAGGTCTGCGGCGAGCAGGATCGGTTTCGTATATAGTTTTATGATATTTTCAATTTCAGTGTCACGAATTAAACGAATGGAATCAGCCCTTGAAGGGCTAGGCAGGGTAACGAAAACACTTATTAAAATAGTGAAAAATAATATGGAAATGATGAATGTTTTTCTTAGCATAGTTAAATGCCTCTCCATTGATTTAAAACCTAAGGACCGATGAACCATGCGTCAATGCATTACTATTTTAACTATTTTAATTTTGTCGGGCTGTTCAACTAGTAAAGTGCCGCAATCTTTAGGAATTATTGGAGAGGCAACTTCATATTTGGGTAGTATAGCATCAGATGAAGCACGCGCTTCCTTAGTCGGTCGAGATATACTTTCTATTGGTGGCAACTCCTCAGATGCGGCCGTAGCCATGGCGTTTGCTTTAATGGTTAGTCGCCCTGATGCGGCAGGAGCGGGCGGTGGTGGAGTTTGTTTGCATTATGATAGCAAAAAAAATCAGGTAGTTAGCTTAAAGTTTTTACCGCAAATCACTAGTGCAAAAATACCCAATGGATATCGAGCGGGGACAATTCCAGGAAATTTCCGAGGGTTATACGCGCTATATGCTAAATTCGGAAAACTAAGATGGGAACAATTGGTAAAACCTGCTGAACAAGCGGCAAGGTTTGGTTGGCCCATTTCTAAAGGGCTAAGTACGGAATTGAAAAATACCGGAAAGTGGGCACTTAAGGATGTATATACTCGTAAATTGTTTCGAAATTCTCAGGGTGAGTTTTTATCTGCTGGAAAAACTGTCCAGCAATATGAGTTGGCGGCCACCCTAAGTGTTATCAGGCGTCAAGGCCCGGGGTATTTTTATTCAGGAAACTTAGGCGCTAACTTCATCAAGGGTCTTAAAGAGTCCGGTGGATGGGTCACGAAAGAAAATTTAAGAAATTACTTTCCTGTATGGGGAAAAACTTCCGTTCAAAAAGCTGGTAATAATAAATTGCATTTTCCCGTTTTTGAGGGATTAGGTAGTGAAATCACAAGGTCGGCTTGGAAGAAAATAACATCTCGTAGAGGTGCTGCTTCTATGTCTGAAGCAAGTAAAGCGGTAATTTTTACTTCTTCTGCTAAAATAAATAATAATTTAAATTTCGGGATTAAATCGAGAGTAGGTGGCTCTGTTGGTTTAAGTGCGATGGATAATTCAGGTAACGCGACTGGTTGTGTCCTAACAATGAATAATTCTTTCGGCATGGGCTATGTTGCAGGCAGTACCGGTATTATCGAATCTGCTCCAACGGTTAAAGGTTCCAGTCTTAATATTGCCCCGGTCATTATGGTCAATGAGCATTTGTCACAATCTTATCTTGTTGGCACGGCTTCAGGTGACCAATATGCAGGCTCATCTCTTGCTTTAACGTTGACAAGACTTCTGAATGAAAATCTTTCGCTAGAAAAATCTCTGAGTATGCCTAGGTATGCGCCGGGTAGAAATGCAGCAGAAATTGTTGTTGAGAATTCCTTACCTAAAAAGCTTATAGAGGCATTGATTGGAAAAGGAATGATGCCCAATAAAATTGGCTCACTTGGGCGCGTCAATATATTATATTGCAACATGGGTGTGGTAACTGGACCGGGGACCTGTGAAGTTCGAACAGATCCTAGAACAGCCGCATATGGAATAAATTTAGGGCTTTAATCTATGACTATAAAGAATTCACGACGTGGTGAAATTCCTCCATTCATTGTTATGGACGTATTGCAGACGGCTAATAGGCGTCAAACAGAAGGAAAGGATGTTTTGCATTTAGAATTGGGGCAGCCGGCAACTGGCGCGCCTAAGGGTGTGATAGCTCGGGCACATGAAATGTTAGATAAAGATCTTTTGGGTTATACTGAAGCTTTTGGCTTGCTTTCTGTTCGCAAACGAATTTCTGAATATTATTTTAATGCACATAAGACTAGCATAGATCCAAAGCGAATAGTTATAACTACAGGATCTTCTGGTGGTTTTGTATTAGCGACTATCGCGGCATTTGATGTGGGAGATAGAGTGGCGATTGCTGAACCGGGTTATCCGGGTTCCAGAAATATATTGCTTGCGTTAGGTATCGAACCAATTTTGATTCCGACAGGACAAGAAACTAGGTTTCAGCCAACACCGGAATCACTTTCCAAAATAGATGGAAAACTGGATGGTTTAATAATAGCTAGCCCATCTAATCCGACAGGTACAATGCTTGGTAAAAATGAATTAAAATCTTTATCGGAATATTGCTCTGATAGAGGTATAAGGTTGATTTCGGACGAGATCTATCATGGTATTACCTACAAAGAACCCGGAATATCAGCGTTAGAATTTACTAACGAATCAATTGTTATAAACAGTTTCTCAAAATACTATTCTATGACGGGTTGGCGTGTAGGTTGGATGGTTGTTCCGGAGGACTTAGTTAGAAATATCGAATGTCTAGCACAAAATTTATATATTTCAGCGCCCACATTGTCTCAGTATGGTGCCTTAGCAGCGTTTGACTGCAAGAAAGAACTGGATGCGAATGTCGAACGTTACAAGAAAAATCGTACAATATTACTTTCAGGTTTGCATGAGGCGGGTTTTACAAAAATAGCGCCCGTTGATGGCGCTTTTTATATTTATTCAGATGTATCTGATTTGACCAATGATAGTGAGCATTTCTGTCATAAGATTTTGGAAGATACCGGAGTGGCAATCACCCCCGGCATTGATTTTGATCAAGGCCGAGGGAATGCTTTTGTAAGACTTTCTTTTTCGGGATCTACGCAAATCATAAGGAAAGCCTCAGATCGATTAAAAGATTGGATGTCAAAGCAAGGTAAGCGTTAAAAGTTTTTTAACGAGTGATGCGTTGCCACCAGCCGCGTTTTGGAGGTCCCTCTGGTTTAGACTCGGTTTTACTGAGGTTAGAATCGTTTGTCTCTTCTATCTCTTTTTTTGCTGGTTGCACTGTGGATTCTAAGTTCTCGTCTGGCTCACTATTTTTACTTTCATTGGTTTGAGAGCTTGTCTCATTATCCATTAAATCATCCGCAATTTGTTCTTTTTGACCGCGCCGTCGTCCACCCCTTCTTCCTCTTCGTCGTCGTCTGGGGCTGCGGTTTTCTTTATCATTAGGCATGTCCTCGGAATTATCTTCTTCTATAGACTTCTTTTCAGTTTCGATGTTTTTAGTTGAGCTATTGGTTTCTGATTTGTTAGGTTTTGTATTTTTTGCGACAGTTTTTTTTCGTCGCCTCCTAGGCCGCCTTTTTCGTGTCCTGTTATTCTCCTCATCTGATGAAGAATCGCTTGGCTCTGTCTTTTTATCAACCTTGTCATCTTTTGTGGGTCGGTTTTGGACCCTCTCAAGACGCATATCAGGTGGTACTAAACTGTCATCGCCAAATACCTGCACGCGGAAGTCATAGCGTTTTTCTATCTGGTTTAATGATTCTCGTTTTTGATTAAGAATATATAATGCAATTGCCGTTGGAACGGTGATTGCAATTTCTATACTCCGATTACGAATCCCTTCTTCTTCAATCGAACGCAGTACATGGACTGCTGTCGATTCAGTAGACCGTACATAACCTGTTCCACCGCAATGTATACAGGTCTCGGTGCTGTTTTCCACGATACTCGGTCGCATGCGCTGTCTAGATAATTCGAATAAACCAAAATTACTTATTCGTCCTAGCTGGATGCGGGCTCGATCGGTTTTGACCGCTTCTTTTAATCGCCTTTCCACACTACGTTGATTTTTCGAAATATCCATATCAATAAAGTCGATCACAATCAGACCAGAGAGGTCTCTTAGACGTAATTGGCGAGCAACCTCGCTCGCGGCTTCCAGGTTAGTTTTAAAGGCAGTTTCTTCAATATTTCTCTCACGGGTAGAACGACCGGAATTTACGTCGATAGCAACTAATGCTTCGGTTGGATTTATAACAATATATCCACCGGATTTGAGTCCAACGATGGGACTATGCATAGATTCAAGTTGAGTTTCCACCTGATACCTATGAAAAAGTGGTGTCAACTCGTCGCGGTATGGTTGAACCCGTTTAGCATGACTTGGCATCATCATTTTCATAAGTTTTTTAGCAGCAGTATATGCGTCGTTACCTTCTACTAGAATTTCCTCAATATCCCTATCGTATAGATCGCGTATAGTTCGTTTTATTAAGTCTCCCTCTTCATATACTAGTGCAGGTGCAGCCGATTGCAGTGTAAGCTCTCGTACATTTTCCCAAAGTCTAATTAGGTAATCGAAATCTCGCTTAATTTCCGATTTATTGCGTTTGACACCTGCGGTGCGCATGATTACGCCCATACCTTCCGGAGTGTCCAGGTTATTTAAAAGTTCACGCAGACGTCGGCGGTCGTTTCCATTTGTAATCTTACGAGAGATGCCCCCGCTACTGCGAGCCGTGTTCGGCATAAGAACACAATATCGACCAGCAAGCGATAAATAAGTAGTAAGAGCAGCCCCCTTGTTGCCGCGTTCCTCTTTTATTACTTGTATTAGAAGTATCTGACTTCTTTTAATAACTTCCTGAATTTTATACCGCCGCATCGGATTTTCGTATCGGTCAGACTTTTCTTCCCCGGTGTTATTATCGTCTGTTTCAACGGCCTTAGAATTTACAGCACTACTTTTTTCTGCGGGGGTACTTTTTGAATAATCATCGTTATCTTCGTTGATAGCGATACTAGTGGTTTGGTTTTCCAGAATCTTGTTGTCATTGACAGGGTCGGTAGTCTTTTTCTCTTCCAAGCCTTTCTCTGGCTCAATATCTAAATCGTCTGAAGAAATATCCGTAGGATTATCGTCCTCGGTCTGTTCAACTTCACCATCAATTTCATCAATATGAGCCTGAGCACCCGAAGCGTTAGCTTCAAACTGAGCGACATCTCGTTTTAAAGCTTCGCGATCTTCTATAGGAATTTGATAGTAGTCTGGGTGAATTTCGTTAAATGCGAGGAAGCCATGCCTGTTTCCGCCATAGTCTACGAATGCGGCCTGAAGTGAAGGTTCTACACGTGTAACTTTTGCAAGATAAATATTTCCTTTATGTTGGGATTTAGTCGACGTTTCTACGTCATATTCTTCAAGCCTGTTACCGTTTGAAATTACCACCCTTAGTTCTTCCGGGTGGGTTCCGTCTATTAACATCCTTTTTGTCATCGAAAAATTCTCCACAGTCGTTGCTACGGCTCTGAACGAGTATCGGTTGCAACCACCGTTTTATTTCGAAGTCTGCGGTACCAGCGTCAACCTGTAATTTTCTGAAGGGACACTCTGCTAAAGCCGCGAATAACTTCAAACTTATTAAAAAAAAACTGTGAAAACAAAGCGCAATCACACCGGTCGTAATAGTCAATCTATCTCGCCTGATAGTCGCGCTCCCAATTCAGGACCTTCAGCCCTAGTGGATGGCCACAGTCTGTTCGCTACTAGCTAGGATACGCGTGCTTCGCCAATTCTACAATGAGTATATTAATTTAACGCCTGAAAAAAGTTAAGGTTGTTACAAAAAGTGTAATCTTCTTATGAAGTTTATTGATGTTTAGAGCTAAAAAATCTATATATGGCCCTGCCATGATCATAAGGCACAACATGTATCTTCGCTCTAAAGCTAAAGCTATAACCATTTTGGCAATATTTTGGAGTATCGTGTGTTTGCACCCCGCAAGCTCTATGCCAATTGTGGATGGCATAAGAATCGGGGATTACAAAAATAAAACTAGATTTGT
>PBWY01000050.1 GCA_002727395.1 Rhodospirillales bacterium
TTTAGCCTGCAAGATCTTTGTCTCATAGAGAAATTTCCAATGCATCTGCAACTGTGAAAACATCTTTATCCCCTCGACCACACATATTCATTACTAACAGGTGATCGGGAGGCAGGGTTGGCGCAATGTCGCTTACATATGCCAAAGCATGAGCTGGCTCCAGAGCGGGTATTATACCTTCAAGTTTTGCGCATAATTTAAATGCTTCGAGTGCTTCTTCATCCGTTATGCCCACGTAGTTTACCCTACCAATGTCGTGGAGCCAGGCGTGCTCTGGTCCAATCCCCGGATAATCTAGGCCGGCGGAAATAGAATGCGCTTCGGTTATCTGTCCGTCTTCATTTTGAAGAAGATATGTTCGATTGCCATGGAGCACCCCGGGAACTCCCGCGCTAAGAGAAGCCGCATGTTTGTCAGTTTTTAAACCTTTACCCGCGGCTTCAACGGCAAAAATTTTAATATCTTTCTCATCGAGGAATTCATAAAACAGTCCTATGGCGTTGGACCCCCCGCCTATGCACGCAACAAGAGAGTCAGGGAGCCTTCCCTCTGCTTTCATAATTTGATTGCGCACCTCTATCCCAATGATTTTCTGAAAATCTCTAACCATTGCGGGGTAGGGGTGTGGTCCAGCAACCGTTCCTATTATGTAATATGTAGTTTCAACATTTGTTACCCAATCGCGCAACGCTTCGTTCATGGCATCTTTTAGTGTTGCTGAACCGGATGATACTGGAACAACCTCAGCTCCAAGAAGCTTCATTCGAAAAACGTTTGGGGCTTGACGATCAATATCAGTTTCACCCATATAAACAACGCATTTCATTCCGAATAAAGCACAAACCGTGGCTGTTGCCACGCCATGTTGTCCTGCTCCAGTCTCCGCTATGATTCTTTCTTTTCCCATCCTTCGGGCTAAAAGGATCTGACCCATTGTGTTATTAATTTTGTGGGCACCAGTGTGATTTAACTCATCTCTCTTGAAATAGATTTTTGCGCCTCCTAAATACTCACTCAAGCGTTTCGCATAATATAGTGGGCTAGGTCGTCCAACATAATGTTTGAGGTAATATTCTAACTCTGACCGAAAAGCGGGGTCTTCTTTGGCTTCCTCATAAGCCTTCTCCACGGATAATATCAGAGGCATAAGAGTTTCCGCGACATAACGTCCACCAAATTTACCAAAATGGCCATTTGAATTTGGGTGTAATTTTAAGGTATTTGGTTTGTTATTCTTGGTTTTGATCATGTTTTAATAAAGTATAAAAAAGAATTAAGAGTAACTATATTAACGGGTTATACTCTGCAGCTACGACAAGGCAAGAACCGTTTCTAAAAATTCCTTAATAAGTTTTGGATCTTTTTGTCCGGGTGTGATTTCAACTCCCGAAGAAATATCAACGGTATTTGCTCCAGTCAGATTAACAGCTTCCGAAATATTTTTCGCATTTAGGCCTCCAGAAAGTATCCAATGGTTTTTCCAAGGCTGATTACCAAACAGTTTCCAGTCAAACGCAAGAGCATTTCCACCTGGTAGAGAGTTTTTAGAGTTTTTTGGGACTTTAGCGTCAAAAAGAATTTTATCGGCAATACCGGTGTATTTCTCAATTTTAGAAAAGTCCCCTGAATTTTCTATGTGGATCGCTTTAATAACAGGTAATCCTTTAAACTGTTTGATCTTTTTTACTCTTTGGGGGCTCTCTTTACCGTGTAGTTGCAAAATATCTAATGGAACGTTATCAGTAATATTTTTTAGGGTTTTACGCGAAACGTCTACAAATAAGCCAACCTTTTTAATCGTGGGTGGAACTATTTTTGCTAGATTGATAGCTTCGGCAACCGTTACTGCACGGGGTGACGGAGGATAAAAAACTAAACCAACAAAGGATGAACCAGTTTCAATCGATGCTTTCATCGCATCTAAAGTATTGATTCCGCAAATTTTTACACTAATTGCCATATTTTGAGCTATGCCCGATAGAGATTTCTTCGGCAATTCTCTCCGCTGCAGCTTTGGGGTCATTGGACTGGGTAATTGGTCGCCCTATTACCAAATAATCGGCTCCAGCTTCGATAGCATTAGATGGGGTCATTATTCTTTTTTGGTCATCATTTGATGACCAAGCCGGGCGAATACCAGGAACCACCAAAAGACAGTCCGAACCAAGTGATGCACGTAATAAAGAAACTTCTTTTGGTGATGCTACTAAACCATCCACCCCAGCTTTAAAAGCAAGCATACCAAGTCTTAATACCTGATCTTTTATGGGTAATTTTTGACCAAGACTAACTAAATCATTATCCAACAACGAAGTTAGAATAGTGACCGCTAGAATCAATGGGCTCTTAGCTGTACCTCTAGCCTCTACAGCAGATTTCATCATTGCTGAACCGCCAGAGGCGTGTATGGTAACCATATGACAATTTAATTCTTTCGTAGCTCTAACAGCCCCTGCAACGGTATTAGGAATATCGTGGAATTTTAAATCGAGAAAAATTCTATGCCCGATTTCAAGGATTTGCATAACTCCTGCAGGCCCATTCGCAGTAAAAAACTCTTTACCAAGTTTGATGGCTCCCACAACTCCCTTCAATTCTTGGGCGAGTTCTATCGCTTTCTTTAAGTCGGAGGTGTCAATAGCACAATAAATACGTTCTTCTGCTTTCATTAAATTTACGTTGTTGTTTTTTCTTTGGTATAATCGAGTGGATCTATAGGGTTTTCTATCGCCTTTTGGGCTCCCTCCTTTTTTTTCTGTTGGGTTTTAATCTTCATTTTTAAACGAATTTTTGAAATGGAAGATACACCTATTCCGATTACTAAACCGATAGATATCGCCCCTAAAATAAAAATGTATAAAGGTGCTGTCGCTGTTAAAGGTAAAGGAAAAAAGTCAATTGTGGTCATTTCTCTATTAGAAACTGCAAAAATTGCGGCGACTAATGCGATAACCAAAAAGGATATTCTAATGACAATTTTCATTAATTGATCTGCATTAAATATTCCTACAAAGACATTGGGTTATTCTTTAAATGATTTATTGTGACGTTGCATTAAGGCGTTGCTTTAGATCTTTTCCAACTTTAAAAAATGGTACGGATTTTCGTGAAACCTTGACTGATTCTCCAGTCCTAGGGTTACGCCCGGTGCGGGATTCTCGATTCTTGATCGAAAAGGCTCCAAAACCCCTTAGTTCGACTCGACCACCCCTAGCTAAAGCCTCCGAAATTTCGTCAAAAATCGTTGAAACAATTCTTTCGACGTCGCGGTGGAATAAATGTGGGTTTTTTTCTGCTAATAACAAAATCAACTCAGACTTAGTCATTTCAGTCAGCCCTATTTGAATATCAGAACTTTAATTAGATCTACTTAAGTTGAATAATTTAATTCCAAGGGTGCCAGACAGATACTAGGCCGTCAAGGATAAGTCCTTCAGAAAAAGGCGTTTTTGGTATATTGGCGGTTAGGTATTTTAACCAGTCAGACACCTCCCGTTGAATATTAATATCGCGTATTGGTATTGGGTTTTTAGCACCGATCTTTTTTTTCAACCAAATTTTTGCTTGGCGTTCATCACCAATTTGATCGACCAATCTATTTGCAACAGCCATTCTCCCAGTAAATAAGCGCCCATCAGCGATACGATGAACATTTTCTATTTTGATTTTACGCCTTTCGGACACAATGCTGACAAACATTTTATACATATCGTCTACTAAACTTTTCGTTGCTTTTTTTGCCATAGGAGTAAATTTAGAGAAGGGCGATGGTTCGGATTTTAAGGGGGAACTCTTTATTAACTCAAATTTAATACCCAATTTTTTCAAAAGTTCGGTAACTTCTGCTGCTTTAAAAATCACACCTATAGAACCAGTGACAGTTCCCTCGTGAGCGTAAATACGGTTGGCACTTACCGCAACTAAATAGGCTGCTGATGTTGCCAATTCGTCCATAACTGCGATTACTGGCTTTTCTTTACGAAATCTTGAAATTGTCTTGAACAAAGCTTCTCCTCCGACGATAGTCCCGCCGGCAGAATTTATTCTCACTATTAAAGCTTTTGCATTTTTGTCGAGCAGAGCTTTGTCGATTGCTGCGAGGCGCTTTGGATCATTGTAGATAAGATTTTCAATTTTGATCCGCGCGATATAGTCCTCAGTAATAATTCCTTCAAATTTCATTACGAAAAGGAGTCCTAACAACAAAAATATGACTATAGACAAACTTCTCCAAACCTGAATCCGTCTTTTTAGTCTTGCCCGGTCTATTAAGTAATCCGCATCCATAACCTGCAGCTGTATTTAAGTTCTATAAGATGTTTTAATATATTGTCTTAAATTTTTTCATTTTTTAGGCCTTTGATGCATCTTTTGACTCCGAGCTTTCTAATTCTTCGGGACTATTTTCCTCGGCAGTATCTGCGCTATCCCCTGTTTCAAGGGTATCATCTGAGAGTTTCTCTTCCTTTTCATCAGTGACCTCGGAAGGTGTTGTCTCTTCCCCCTCTGCTTTGCGCATGGCCGCCCCAAGTATATCACCAAGACTGGCGCCAGAGTCTGATGAACCATAATGGGCCATTGCCTCTTTTTCTTCGCTTATTTCCTTAGCTTTCACTGATAAGGTCAGTTTATGTTCTCGTTTGTCTATGTTGGTTATTTGTGCGTCAACTCTATCTCCGACTGCAAACCGATCCGGTCGTTGTTCACTTCTTTCACGAGATAGGTCAGCCCGACGAATGAAACCCTTAAGTCCACTTGAAATTGTTACCTCAACACCACCTTCTGTAATAGAGCTAACAGTGCACGTTACAACTTCCCCCTTTTTAACTTCGCTGGCTGCCGACTCTAATGGGTCATCAGTTAGTTGTTTTATACCAAGGGAAATACGTTCTTTTTCAATATCAATATCTAGCACTTTGGTTTTGACAACATCGCCCTTTGTATAATCATTAACAGCGTCTTCCCCAGATTTTTCCCATGATAAATCAGATAGGTGTACCATGCCGTCAATTTCTCCTGGAAGGCCAATGAATAAACCAAATTCGGTTATATTTTTGATTTCACCTTCTATCTCAGCACCTACCTTGAAACTCGTTTCAAAACTAGTCCACGGATTATCTTGGGTTTGTTTTATTCCTAGGGAAATTCTCCGTTTACTTTGGTCTATGTCCAGAATCATTATCTCAACTTCTTGACTAGTTGAAATAATTTTCCCGGGATGGATGTTTTTCTTGGTCCAACTCATCTCTGAGACATCCACTAGCCCTTCTACCCCCGGTTCGAGTTCTACGAAGGCGCCATAATCTGTAATGTTACTTACTCGACCGGTAAACACACCCTCAATGGGATATTTTGTCTCAATGCTATCCCAAGGGTCGCTCTCTAGTTGCTTCATTCCGAGTGAAATTCTCTGTGTTTCAGTATTAAATCTTATTACTTGTACGTTTACTGTTTGCCCAACCGTCAAAACTTCACTGGGATGGTTTATGCGGCGCCAAGCCAAATCTGTTACATGCAACAATCCATCAACTCCGCCAAGATCCACGAAGGCACCATAATCAGTAAGATTTTTTACAATACCTTCAATTACTTGGCCTTCTGTTAAGCCCGCTAGTAATTCGGTACGCTGCTCAGCACGAGATTCCTCCAAAACGGCTCGTCGGGAAACTACAATATTCCCACGACGCCGATCCATTTTGAGAATCTGGAATGGCTGTGGAGTACTCATCAGTGGGTTAATGTCTCGCACGGGTCGCACATCTATTTGGCTGCCAGGTAAAAAGGCGATGGCACCAGAAAGGTCAACTGTAAAACCTCCTTTGACCCTGCCGAAAATAGAGCCAGTGACTTTCTCTTGATTGTTAAATGCTTTTTCTAACAAGGTCCAAGATTCCTCACGGCGAGCCTTTTCACGAGAGAGCATGGCTTCACCCTGGTTGTCTTCGATTCTTTCTAGATAAACATCTATTAGATCTCCAGGCGATATCTCTGGCGTGGAGCCAGGGGCACCAAATTCTCGAATTGGCACACGGCCCTCAGACTTTAAACCCACGTCTATTAAGACAGAATCGCCTTCTATCGCTATAACTGTGCCTTTTACTACTGAACCTTCTGAGAGTTCACCTTCTCCAAAGGTTTCTTCCAGCATACTCGCGAAATCTTCATCAGACATCTCTATATTTGCATCGGGGTTTCCTAACTCAATCGCCATTCTTAACTTAAACCGTTTCCTTCCATATAGTCCCAAAAAATATTGGGTCTTGTCCTAGGTCGTACACTGGCTGATCCCCAATGGATCAATTCCCTACCATTGCACTCTTGTTACACCAAGGACCTATCTTATCTATTGATGAACTCTAATGCTTTAAAAAATACCGCGTTCGAATCCATGTTACTCGTATCCAAAGTAATTGCATCGTCGGCAATTACCAATGGAGCTATATTA
Source organism: Rhodospirillales bacterium (assembly GCA_002727395.1). GTDB lineage: Bacteria > Pseudomonadota > Alphaproteobacteria > MPNO01 > UBA2964 > UBA2964. The sequence continues at coordinate 6,446 of PBWY01000050.1, forward strand.
CGAGAACTATCTCGTGCATCGCGTTCTCGAATATCTTTTAGAACGCGCGAATGTATAGCGTTTTCACCAGCTTCAAGCAACTCTTTAAGGCGCCGTGCCGCGCGCACCTCTATTTGAGCATTCAAGAAGAACTTAAATTGAGCTTTGGGGCATATTACTGTACCGATGTCTCTACCATCTAAAACCGCTCCGGCAGAACCCTCAGGTGGATTCTGAGCAAATGTTTGTTGTCTTTCTATTAGTTTTTGTCTTACAGCTGGCAAAGATGCGATTTTACTGGCACATTTCGTTATGTTTTCAGATCTTAGGAGCGGATTCTTTAATATTTCAGGAGTGATGGAGGATACAGTTGAACAAGCTATATCTTCGTTTATATCTTTACATCCTTTGGTAAGTTCTAAAGTAAGATATCCCACAGCACGATAAAGCAAGCCAGTATCAAGATATGCGTAATCAAAATGGTCGGCCAAACGGCGTGCTAAAGTGCCCTTTCCACTGCCAGCGGTGCCATCCACTGCAATTACCGGTTTGTTCAAATTACTTTCCTTATTTGTGCACCGAGGTCGTTCATAAGGCTTACGAATGAAGGAAAACTTGTACTTATATGTTTCTCGTCATCAATAGCTATCGGATTTTTTGCATTTAACCCTAATACTAAAAATGACATCGCAATTCGGTGGTCCATGCGAGTCTCTACAGTTACCCCTCCTTTTACATTGTTTTTTGTGCCGGTAACGATAAGATCATCTTGGTCTGTGTTGACATTCACTCCACACGCTTTAAGTCCGTCTGTTATAGCTGTCAAACGATCACTTTCCTTAACACGAAGTTCAGCTAACCCTTGCATGCGTGTAGTACCTATAGCGTTAGAGGCGGCGACCGATAGAATTGGATACTCATCTATCATCGCTGGCGCACGTTCTGCAGGGACAACTACACCATTTAATTTTGAACTACGAACAATCAGGTCCGCCACGGGTTCGCCTGCTTCAATTCGGGAGTTGTGTATTTCAATGTTGGCACCCATTTCTTTCAACGTAGTTATTAAACCAGTACGCAAGGGGTTGATACAAACATCATGAATCGTGATTTCTGAGTTCTGAGTTATAAGAGCGGCGACAATTAGAAAAGCTGCTGATGACGGGTCCCCTGGGATAGTGATTTTTTTCCCTTCCAACTCGGGTTGTCCTCTAAGCGTAATAATTCTTTTATTTTCGAATTCATCATTAATTTTAACTTTTGCTCCAAAATGTTGTAGCATTAACTCGGTATGGTTGCGGCTGCGCCAACTTTCAATCACACTAGTTTCACCAGGTACATTTAATCCCGCTAATAGTATTGCAGATTTAATTTGTGCCGATGGTACTGGTAAGGAATATTTGATTGGAACCGCCATTCGAGTGCCCATTATTGTTAAAGGCATTTTATTATCTTGCTGGGCTATAATCCTTGTACCCATTTGTGCTAGTGGTGTGGCAATCCGTTCCATCGGCCGTTTGCGTAAAGAGTCATCGCCGGTGAAATGTACTTTTATGGAGTGTGTAGCTACTAGGCCCATCAATAGCCTTGCGCCAGTTCCTGAATTTCCCATGTCGATAGTTTTATTCGGTTCACGAAGTCCTCCCACCCCCACCCCATTTATTTCCCATAAACAATTTGATTTACGCTCAATATTTACCCCCATTTCTTCTAATGCATTTGCAGTATGTAAAACATCATCACTGATTAAAAGGCCGTGGATATCGGTTGTGCCGACAGAAATGGCTCCTATCATAAGCGCTCTATGAGAGATCGATTTATCACCAGGCACACGAGTAAATCCTCTAAAAGTATTTATAGAGTTAGAAACTAGGCTAATCATTTAATAAGCTTCTCATCAAGTATAGTTAACATTGACTGTCAGAATGTTAGTGTTTTTGTTTAATGTTTGTAGCATATTGATTATTTGTTATGCGAAAACAACCATTATTAAAATAGTTTTGACAGTGTTGGCGGATCATGGCATTTGCATTTTATGCTTAAAGTTTTTTACGGAGGTCTAAATGGTAAAGCCGGAGTGGGGTATTAAAAGGATTTGCCAGAGCTGTAATGCTCGCTTTTATGATATGCGCAGGAGCCCAATTGTATGCCCGGTTTGTGGGACAGAGTTTATGCCAGTCAAGTCAGGCCGTGGTTCTCGCCCTAAGCTTGTCACACCAGCCCCAGAGTCAATCAAAACTGAGATCATGGAGCCTAATAATAGTATGGAGTTGGAGGCAGATGAAGGAGATACCCTTGATGACCCTGCTCTAGATATCCTAGTAGAGGATGATGGGAATCAAGACGAAACAATTGAAGACGTTTCTGATCTTGAAAATGATCAAAATATGCTTGATGTAATCGATAATAGTGAAGGAAATCCAGGAGATACTGAGAACTGATGGATCGTTGTGGTACTTGAAAAAATAATTTTTGGGAAGAAATCTTTCACTTCTAAGATTTAGTATAGCAAGTTATAATATTAAAATTGCTAAGTATTTTGCGATAAAAATCATCGGGGCCATAGCTCAGTTGGGAGAGCGCTTGAATGGCATTCAAGAGGTCGTCGGTTCGATTCCGATTGGCTCCACCATTTAAAATAGAGCCTCGCTTTTTTTGCGAGGCCCTATTTTGTTGACCTAAGTTTCCGTCTTAATTGTTATTTGGAAAATGGAATTTATATAGAACTCGGCTCAGCCTGATCTAATAAAAGTTTATGCAATAAATTATGGTCATTGGTAGCGCGTAGTTTTTTACAAACGTCTGAGTCGCGGAATAACCGTGAAATTCTAGATAAAGCTTGTAAGTGGTCCGCTCCAGAGCTTTCAGGGGCAATTAATAAAAAGATCAAATCGATGTTTTGATGGTCTACTGCTTCAAAGTTTACAGGTTTTTCTAATTTCCCAAACACCCCATATAATCGATTAAGGTTGGGCAGTTTTCCGTGAGGAATCGCAACGCCCCGACCTATCCCCGTAGTCCCCAATCTTTCACGTTCCAAAATTACGTCAAATATAGACCGTTGATTATGGCCACTAATATTTGCGGCGTGATAGGCTAATTCTTCTAGGACTTGTTTTTTGCTTGTCGCCCTAATTGGGTAAATAACACTTTCTGCAGAGAGCAAATCGCGTACTTTCATNTTAAATACCTATCCGAGCGTAACAAAANGTNGACATTGAGGTCATAGCAATAGTNNTAGNNTAATCAANTTGTGGGTACTTATTTCCGGANAAATAGTTCCGTTGNAAGTTNGAAGTCAACACAAAGCTTTTANTAAACTCTAAGAAATAAATNGAGTNTTTTTCTCACGTTTCCGNATAGTNGATGATGGAATTTTCATAATATCNCGATATTTTGCNACCGTGCGTCTAGCAACATCTATACCATCTATTTTAAGAAGTTNNACGATTTTCTCATCGGAGAGAATATTATCTATCGTTTCTTTTTCAATCAAATTTNTTATNTGAAATCGNACAGATTCCGAGGATCGTACANNACCATAATTGNTNTTTCCNATAGCCATCGTGAAAAAGTATTTCANACTGAAAATTCCACGTGGGGTGGCTAANACCTTATTNCGAGTTACCCTGCTAACAGTACTTTCATGGATGTTTAAAGCGTCAGCTATTTCTTGCAAAACGAGGGGTTTTAGAAATTGCACCCCTCTTTCGAGAAAGTCAGATTGTTGACGGATAATTTCTGAGGTCACCCTGATTATAGTTTGCGCACGCTGATGTATAGATTTTATAAGCCAATTTGCTGACTGATAATACTCTGATAAATATGCTTTATCTTTTGAATTTAAACTTTCCTGATTTATTTTTGCATAATAACGGTTATTAACAATAACTTTTGGCAAGGTTTCTGTATTTAATTCAACAAACCAAGAACCATCTTTGCTTCGATACACAAATACATCAGGTATTAATGGTGGAGCTACTTCGTTATCAAATGTTTGGGCAGGTTTCGGATTTAATTTCTTAACCTCTCTAATCATGTTCATTAAGGTCTTATCACCAACACCACATAAATGTTTTAAAGAATCAAATTTTCTCTTTGCCAAAAGATCTAGATTTTCTAGTAACTTCTCCTTAATTGAATCGTACCTATTATCCTCTTTTAGCTGAAGTGCCAAACACTCTGATAGGTTGCGTGCAAAAATACCTGGTGGATCAAAATTTTGAAGCGTGTCTAGGATCTGATTTACTCTACAAATTGGGCATCCGAGCGTTTCTGCTATCTTTTGGATGCTGGTTTGCAAATATCCTGAGTCATCTAGCAAATCTAAAATATAAATCGCTATCAGGCGGTCTACAGAGTTGGAGAAGTCAACATTAATCTGTTCCAAAAGGTGCTTTTGCAAAGATATTTTTTCCTGACTCTCGCTGTCGGGGTATGGGGGGTTTGTATTTGAATGACCGAACTGCTTTGTCGACTGGATTTGGGAAGAAATTGATTCCACTTTTTCTATACTAGAATCATCAATTTCCGACGAAGTTTTATGATTATTGTTGTCGGTTAAACTCTTGGAGAGTTCATTCTTTTCGTCTGAGTCTTCGTATTCTAAAAAAGGATTTTTCTCTAGCTCTTTTTCTAAATAATCAATTAATTCTAGATTCGACAGCTGCAATAATTTAATAGCCTCTTGCAGCTTGGGTGTCATAACGGGTGACTGAGCTTGATATAGATCTAGACGGGGCTGCAAGGTAGTTATTATTGCCATATTTTATCTAAAAATATTTTTGACATTCTCAAAGACTAAAACTTTCGCCTAGGTAGACCCTTCTGACATCTTTGTGTGTTACAATTTCCTCAGGCGCCCCACTCATTAGAACTCTACCATCATGGAGGATATAAGCCCGGTCAACTATTTCTAATGTCTCTCGAACGTTATGGTCTGTTATTAGAATACCAATATTACGATCTTTTAGATGCGAAATAAGATCTCTAATTTCGTTTATAGCAATTGGGTCTATCCCTGCTAGTGGTTCGTCTAATAATATAAAACTGGGGTCTGCAGCTAGGGCTCGGGCTATTTCAACGCGTCGTCTTTCACCGCCAGATAAAGCTAATGCCGATGTACGGCGGAGGTGCGAAATTGAAAACTCAGCCAATAACTCCTCTAATTTTATTTCGCGCTGATCGGGATGCTTAAATGCAACCTCCAGAATGGCTCTGATATTATTTTCAACTGATAAACCTCGAAAAATTGAGGCCTCTTGGGGAAGGTAACCGATGCCAAGCCTAGCCCGACGATACATTGGTAACCCTGTGATTTCATTCCCATCTAGCGTAATAACACCGTAATCAGGTTTAACAAGGCCAGTTAAAATGTAGAATGTTGTGGTTTT
>PBWY01000010.1 GCA_002727395.1 Rhodospirillales bacterium
CCTGCACAAGGTGGTGCCGCCTGCGTGATTCGAACACGCGACCCCCGCATTACGAATGCGATGCTCTACCAACTGAGCTAAGGCGGCACTACGTAATCCACTAACAGGAGAAGTCCTAGCAAGCTATGGGATTTCTTGCAATCACTCCATTAGGGTTATGCGAGCTTTCAACCATTCAAAACTTCGAACAGAGCTTAAATATTTTTTATTTTGTTTGCAGGTAAGTGGGAGCTAATAGCCAAAAGGTTTGATCACAAAGCCAGTTGTTATCTAGAGCAAGCTCGCGCTGATGTTCTCCGCAAAGCAGTAAATCAAAAAACTCACCATGAAGTGGAAAAATTCTGAGAATGTATTTTGGTTTTTGCATTTGATAGTCGGTACCCCTTGTAAAATTGGTTCAGGGTCACGAAGCTTACAGGAGTGATAAACTTCGTGACCCCGATAAGGTGTGCAGCAAGTTATGGAGACGAAACTCGCTGAACATTTCTAATTATCTATAAGAAGATGACCTTATTGGGTCCCAATTAAGGTAAGATTGAGAAGAAGAAAATAAACAAAGACCCATATCAAATATTCTATAAAATTCTATCGATAATTTTTTAACCAAATGTTCGTTCACTATATATAGAGGTGAGCTTCATTCCGAGTTTGATTTTTTATTAAAATATAGGCGTTATAAATTGATATCACCTGTCGATTTGAGGTTTAAGATTAACGGTAAAAGCATTTTTAGGCATAGAGATTAAGACTAAAATAAAAGCAATCATTATAAATGAAAGCGCAACAATATAGCCCATTACTGCTCCAGAAAAATTTACGGAAAATCCATATGTAAGACTGGACAAGTTAGAGAATGCCATTACAGCGCCTAAAACCCAAAATTTATTCATAACCACCTCAATTAAATTATATAAGAGGCACGAATTTCTGCTATTTCCAGATCAAGGTAATTAGTAAAGAGGTTGGCAACAGTGAAAACAATAATGTTGTTTTGAACTCTATAAATCTAAGACGAATATTGAAAGTTATACCTTTCGCCTTTTTTATTTTTATTGATCAAATGAAAAGGCCGGCGGCGACTGAAAATTAGATATTTGAGTTAGATCAAAATTCAAGTATTCTACTAAATGTGATGTGATTGCAAAAAAGGATCAACCTATTGAGCATCTTAAAATTGATATTTGTTACTCCTTTTGTTCTTGGGTTAATCAGTTGCAGCGAAGACCCATCCTTATTCCCATTTAATTCCCATGATTTTAAAAAAACTAACAGTGATATTGGCTGCGATAGCAAATTAAATGGTAATCAAAAGGATGATTTATGGGCACAAAAATATAAAAATCACTGGATGACTTGGACAGGTGCGGTAATGTTTGCTGACCCTAAAGAAACTGCATTACAAATTGATGGAGTGGGGAGACAAGATCTTGAGATTATTTTTGGAGACGGACACTCGGGTTACGACCTAGAAAAAGGTGAGTTGGCAACAATAAAGTTTGTAATGAAAAGTAAGGGTGACTGCGCCAAACCTTTTTCAGGTGAACACGGACGAATAGTGCGTAAATCATATAAAAACGGACAGTTAGCTTATAGAGGCGACTACAATAGGAATGCAAAGAAAGAAGGTCCATGGATACGTTACCGCAAAAACGGACAGTTATGGTATAAAGGAACCTACAAGGACGGTTTAGAAGAGGGCCCCTGGGTGGTTTACCACGAAAATGGAACCTTAAACCCAAAGTGGACGGGCACTTTTAGAGAAGGTAAAAAAGTCAATTAATCAATATAAAAGCACAACAATCAAGTTTATGTCCGAACATTGATTTAACCCACTCGTTTATTTTAAAGGATCACAAGAAAATGAGTTTTGACAGCATCACTGTCACACAGTCATCGCCACATGTTGGAGCTGAAATTAGTAATGTAGATTTGCTAACTCCGTTGTCTAGTAAACAAGTAGAGGAGATACGAGCAGCACTAAATGCCCACGGTGTAGTATTTTTTAGAAATCAGAAATTAGATCCAAAAGCTCATGATAGATTTGTGAGATATTTTGGTAAGCCCCATGTACACTCAGGTGGCAAGAGCACAGCTTCAAAACCAGTTGCTGGATATCCTGCATTGCGTAAACAGTATTTTGACGAGAGTTCTGCAAGAATCTCAGGGGAAACATGGCACTCTGATCAAAGCTGCGCAGAAATTCCTCCAAAATACAGCGTTCTTTATCAGGAAATAATACCCCCAAATTCGGGAGGCAACACTATGTTTCTCTCAGCAGCCAAAGCCTATGAAGAACTGAGCCCAGGGATGAAGAAATACCTTAAAGGCAAGACTGCAACCCACAACGCTTCTAAGGCGTTCGATGCAAAGCTTACTAAAGACAATAAAGAAACCCATCTTTCTGCAATACACCCAATTGTGGCTAAACATCCAGAAAACGGTCGCCAAGTCTTGTTTGTTAACCCTAATTTTACGAGCCATATAAATGATGTTCCTGAGGATGAAAGCCGTCATATTTTGGGGTTTTTATACCAGCATACCCAGCGACCCAATTGGACTATGCGTTTTAATTGGACAAGTCATTCAATTGCCTGTTGGGACAATCGTGCCGTTCAGCATTATGCAATTTGGGATTATTGGCCAAACAAGCGTCTAGGTTACAGAATGTTTGTTGGCGGTACAGAACGTCCGACGGCGATGTAATATGTTTNAAACCACGAGAAAATATAAAACCAACATCTGAGATTTAGGTAAGAGCTTCTACAAATATTTTTATATATTACCTAACTCTAATTTGGGACCTTTTTTCGGTAATTTCCGAATTACACGATCTTCCAAAAAAGAAGTAAAGTGCTCGGTTGTACCCCATGCAAGTGTCCCCAAATCACCACAACGGTGACACAAGGGTGCCCAGCTAAAAGTTGCAGCGCCACAACTAGAACAGACCCAAGTTGCCTCGGAAGGGGCATCAGTTGCCTTCACCAACCAGTGACGGACTTTTTNTGCATCCTGCTTATCCCCCTCCTCGAGTTCGGCCATGAGATGGCAAATACGCGAAGNAGGCTTTTCCNTGCANAATTTCTCTANATGAGTCCGAGCNGGACCCCAAATTTTTGCGTCAATCAAGGAGCGCACTAAAGCTATTCTACTTTCAGCATGGTCNGGNTTCAATTCCTTTAATTCTTCAAACTTTTTAATACGTGACAAATGATCACCATCTTCGATATCACTCACATAAAGATCCGCCAATATAGGGTGAGGAGTTTGACCCCACGTTTCTTTTATCAATTTATTTAAGCTACGCCTCTTCCCGGCTTTATTCATTAGCTGTGCCGTTTGAATTATCGCGGGTAGATAATTTANTTTCTCTTTTTGTGCTCTTTCCGAATATCTTAAAGCTTCCGCATGTTCCCCAGAGGTTTCCGATTCGATACTGCAACCCAGCAAAACGGCNGCCCGTAATTTTTGTGCCTCAGCTGATTTAATAGAATTTGCCTTTATTGACTGATCAAGTGTCGTGATAGCCGACTTCCAATATAGCTGCTGAACCTCTAATTCAAATAATTTTGAGAGAACCCAAGGTGTTTTAGGCTTCAGGATATTTGCCCTAGATGCATAGCTCAACGCCGCAACACGATCCCCATCCCGCTCTGCCTGCATAAGTAAGCCACGCAAACCTAGAAATGCAGTCTCCGGTCTTTTAAGCATTGCCTGAAAATAACGAGTTGCAGCTGCCTCATCCCCGTTCAGCTGGGCCGCCTGAGCCGACAATAACATGGTCAAAGGCGGGTCGCCTAAATAATTGTCAGCCTTTTCTGCTTGCCGCTTAGCCTCATTGGAGTCACCCGCTGCGACGGCGACCATACCTTGGGTTAGTGCCTTGTAACCGCGTTCCCGTCTATTATTTTTCCAGGCCTTTGAAATAGCTTTCGGGGCGCGCCGAATAGTCCACCAAAGCCGATAGAAAATACCGATACTAATGGCAAATAATAAGGTGCCTATAAATGCAATTGTTAAATCTAGCTCTAAACGACCACCATACCACGCAATCGACAGAGGCCCAGGATAGTCTGCAAGCCATACAAAGACCCAAACAACCAATGCCGTAGAAAAAATAAAAATTATCGTTTTTATCATTTAACTTTAAGCCGCATAGGCTTACCCTTTAATAAGCCACTCAATAACTTGTCAATGGCCTCATCCACTGCAATCCTAGCCTCAGCATCAGCTATCCACACCCGAGATGCTACTACTGCATCGCCTGAGAGACTTTTTATTATGGCCACTGCCCCCCTTAAATCATTCGAGACTAAATATATCTCCGCGCGTGCCACCTTGCCGGCCACATCATTCTGCTTAGCTCCCTCGGCGCCCGTGCGACGAAAGGAAATCAACTTCGATAATTTATAAAGGGTTTTGTCAACCCAACCCGCCCTCTTCGGCAGGTAGCTTGCACGAACGATATCATCGGCTAATTTATAGAATTCCTGTCTTAAAACGGGAAAATTTTTTACACCTTTAATGGAATGAATTTTTAAAGTATTTAAAGCCTTTTGATCTCCGATTAGTCCTGACGATAAAGATTGAACAGAAACTAAAGGGACCTTAAATGACCCCGGTTTCTCTACTGCACCCCTCAATTGTGCAATCGCCAGTAGCAGAGAACCCTTCTTTGCTTGATCATTCTTAATATCTGGAAGCAACTCAAGTACGCCAACCCTTTTTTCAAGATCCTTTATCTTAGTATTCAGTGAAGAATCATTAGTGGCATTGGCCGCCATTTTAGGCGCCGTTAATATCTGAGAATTTTGTGACGATAATAGTAGGGAGGTTTTCGAAGATATGGCGTTAAGTTTTTCTTCTAAATTTTTTAGATTAGCGGATAAAAGTTTTATTGTGGAGGCTTGTTTTTTTTGAATCTCCTCAACCATTTTTATTTTATTTCGGTCTCCGTTAGAACCCGGGCTTAATAGGGCGATAGAATCTTTCTTTAATTCCGATTTAACAATTCCAAGCTCGCTTTCAATCAATTTGATTCTATCTGCAATATTATCTATACGACGAGTGAACGCCTTTTGCTGAGTGTTTTCACTTGAAGAAACATTTTTTATATCAGGACTGTTGAAATCATATAACCAAACAGAATAAAAAATTCCGGCAAGAAAAATAATGCCTAATACCTGAACCGCTCGCGTTCGCATCCATTTGTTTTTGTCAGCCGCCTCGGCCTTTAATAATGAACCCGAGTTTTTTCTACTTGAAGTAGCTTTTTTTTTACGATTATCATTTTTAGTCATGATCGGCGCTCCCATCCCTATCGCGCAACTCACATAAAGATCGTACTAATGATTCTTGATCCGGCGTCCCCGAAATTAAAACTTCTTGCCACCCAAGATTCCGAATTGGATCGGCCACCGCTTCGGAAAGACATACTGCCTTGAGGGACCTAAAAATTTCCCTTAGCCTCTCTTTCTCAATTATTTTAGCAAATGTAATCGCTGTACGTGGAGAGAAAAATGACACAACATCAATGTTATTTTTTCTTAATGCATGCATTGTAGAAGCCGAGAGTGCTTTAGCGGGGACAGCCCGATAAACTATTTGACGATGGATTTTAAATTTTTCAGCCCTCAAAATCTTTTCGATATCGACGGAAATATTTTCACCGGATATATATAATAAAGGGCCATGATCCGGGTTGAGTTCTGAAATGATAATATCAGTCAGCGTCAACACGCGACCATCAGCATTTCTAACCTGTTCAAACCCCGCCTCAATTGCAATCGCAGCTGTCGCACCGCCCACTGCAAATACCGGAATTTTTCGGTAATCCGTACCCTTAGCTAACGCAATGGAGCCGTTAGCACTAGTTACAATTAAGGCTTGAAAATTTTTGACCAATATCGGTTCAAATTTGGGTACAATTTTTAGAAGAGGTTCACGCATAGTAGCGATCCCCTCTTGTGAAAGGATATTATCTAAGTTTATACCGTTCGATTCATGTCTTGTAATGAGAACCTTCATCGGACATTAGCAATCTTCTTTGAAAAACCCAGGGCCCGCGGCGCTCTTCAGATCAGCAGCAACCGCTCTCGCAATTTCCATTGAATTCCCAAAATCACCTTGCCTTTTACGGTAAATTGCTTCGCTCCCATCTGGACGAATTACTAGACCAGTAATGGTGAAGATAGAACCATCGAGAGTTGCCAATCCACCAATTGGCGTCCGGCAAGATCCGTCCAGAACCGCCAAAAAAGCCCGTTCCGCCTGAACACAGGCATACGTTTCTTTATGATTCACCCGATCAATCAACTCACATATTTTGGAATTGCTTTTTCGACACTCAATACCCAGAGCCCCTTGACCAACGGCAGGCAACATTTCTTTAAAGTCCAATATACCTGTCATTTTCTCCAAAAGCCCCAACCTTTTTAATCCAGCAACAGCAAGAAAAGTTGCATCAAAATCACCAGCCTCGACTTTTTTTAGACGGGTTTGAATATTACCACGTAAATTTGTGATTTTTATATCTGGTCGTTTATTTTTTAAAATCGCACTTCGTCGCAACGAAGCAGTTCCTACACAGGCACCCGACGGCAGGTCCTCAATCGATTTGATTTTTTTATTATTTGAGATTAATGCATCACGAGTGTCTTCTCTAGGGAGCACCGCCACTACTCTAAGTCCCGGTGGCAAGGCTGTGGGCATATCCTTCATTGAATGAACCGCAATATCAACCCTGTCCTCTAAAAGGGCGTCTTCGATTTCCTTAGTAAACAAACCCTTTCCACCTATCTTGGTCAGCGATCCCCGCTGCATTTTATGACCAGTAGTTTGAATTGGTATAATATCAATTAAGCCAGGTTCAGCTAACCGAGTATCTACAGATATCAGAGCGTCTCGTGCAATTTGTGCCTGTGCTATGGCTAGCGGGCTACTTCTTGTGGCAATTCTTAATTTTTTTATCATAATATAGCTGTAACGCTTAGCGACCATTTGTGGAAGCACTTCATTAAAAATGTGTTATATTGCCCTACGATGAAAGTTCTTGGAATAGAAACTAGCTGCGACGAAACGGCGGCGTCAATTGTCTCCGGGGATCGTATGATATTGTCTAATATTGTCCGCTCCCAGCTCGCTGAACATGCACCATACGGCGGCATTGTGCCAGAAATTGCCGCAAGGGCTCATGTTAGTGCACTGGATCATATTATCACCCAAGCAATGGATACAGCTGAGATTTCATATGCTGATTTAGATGCGGTTGCCGTAACGGCTGGTCCAGGCCTAATCGGAGGTGTCATTGTCGGGGTAATGACCGCGAAGGCGATTGCCTTGGGACGAAATCTTCCTTTTATAGCTGTAAATCATTTGGAAGGACACGCGCTTACTGCCCGTCTAACAGATAATATAAAGTTTCCGTATCTCCTTCTTTTAGTATCTGGCGGGCACACCCAATTNTTAATTGTNAAAGGGGTCGATTCTTATAAACGTCTCGGCACAACAATAGATGACGCTATAGGCGAAGCTTTTGATAAAACTGCACGAATGTTAGGANTGAGTTACCCTGGNGGCCCAGCNATAGAAAAAGCAGCAAGGCNAGGAAAAATNGGGCAGTTTANTTTACCGCGNCCCTTAAAAGGNAGAGANGGGTGTAATTTNTCCTTCTCAGGCCTCAAAACGGCGGTTAGNAANANNATTGAAAAATTGCCCGNCGANAAAATAATAGAACAAAATATCAATAACTTGTGTGCCGATTTTCAANNTACCGTCGCCGATGTTGTCNGCGANAGAGTCACAAATGCTATTTTGGAATTTAGAAAGTATTGTCCAAGCGGCACCANCCTTGTTGTGGCNGGTGGTGTNGCCGCGAATTCTTGTATAAGNANAAAATTGTGCCANATTGCTGNAAATGAAAAATTACGATTTATNGCTCCACCACAGGAATTATGTACTGATAATGCCGCAATGATTGCNTGGGCTGGNTTAGAGCGNTTAAAAAACAACTTAGTTGATNGACTGGACTTTGCNCCAAAACCACGCTGGCCACTTGATCCAAATGCACCTGNAATGCCTTACGCAGGGGTTAAATCTTGATCTAATCGACCAACAAATATTATGGTCATAGAATGCAAAACGTAAAACGAGATAAAAAATGACTATCTCCCATATTGGAATTATCGGTGCTGGGGCCTGGGGAACCGCTCTTGCTCAGTCGATTTATCAAGCTGGTTGTGGGGTAGTTTTATGGTCATATGAACCGGATGTTGCGGAAACAATTAACAAAAAAAATGAAAATACCGCTTATCTGCCAGAAATTAAATTAGAGCCTGGAATTCGTGCAACAGCTATTCTTGAAGAAGCAGCAGCTACTGACGCTATATTCCTAGTCGTACCAGCACAATTTCTTAGGAACATAACCAAACAGCTAGCAGGCTATTTATCCAGGGACATCCCAGTAGTCATATGCGCCAAGGGAATTGAACAGAACTCAGCAGCGCTTATGTCTGAAATCGTTGACGACACACTTCCAAGTAGGCCAATTGCTGTCTTATCTGGGCCAACATTCGCAGCAGAAGTTGCCAATGGTCTCCCGACCGCAGTTACACTAGCAACCCATCAACCGAATTTGGGAGAGGAGTTAATACAGTCAATAGGAACCCAAAAATTACGCCCCTATCTTAGCACTGATGTTATTGGTTCCGAGATAGGGGGTGCCGTTAAAAATGTACTCGCCATTGCCTGCGGTATCGCAGATGGGCATGGTTTTGGAGATAATGCACGAGCCGCAGTTATTACACGGGGTCTCGCCGAAATGACGAGGCTATGTGTTGCAAAAGGGGGCAGGGCGGAAACCATGATGGGCTTATCAGGTCTCGGTGATTTAACCTTAACCTGTAGCAGTAATCAGTCCCGCAATTATTCTTTAGGAATAGCATTGGGAAAAGGTGAGACACTTGAGCAGGTATTGCAGGAACGAAAATCTATCGCTGAGGGGGTGACATCCGCTGTTGCCATTTCCACGCTCGCTAAAAGATTGGATATAGAAATGCCGATAACACAATCAGTATCAAAAATTGTTAATGGAGAAGTAACAATTGATGATGCAATAGAAGGCCTTTTAGCAAGGCCGTTTCAGAACGAAATGCATAATAGACGCTAAAATTATTTTAATGATCGGAGACAAAAATGCAGTACTGGCTTTTTAAATCTGAACCCGGCGCGTGGTCATGGAATGATCAAGTAGAAAAAGGTGTCGAACATTGGGACGGCGTTCGAAACTATCAAGCTAATAATAATATGAAAGCAATGAAGATTGGCGATAAAGGATTTTTCTACCACTCTGTTAAGGAAAAAACGATCGTGGGCGTTGTTAAAGTAGTGAAAGAACATTACCCAGATCATACGGACAAATCCGGGCGGTTTGGTATGGTCGACGTCGAGGCGCTTTATCCTGTCAGAAAACCAGTGACTTTGGCACAAATCAAGTGTGAGCCAGCATTAGAAAACCTTGCGCTGGTTAAACAATCGCGCTTATCTGTGGTCCCGGTAGGTAAAGAAGAATGGAAAATTATTTGCCGCATGGCTGATATTAAGCCGTGACCCCAACCAAAAAACAGATACCCACAACCCTTAAAGATCTTGGTAGTGATACAGTTTTATGCAACCTGTCAGATATTGAGGATCCCGGCAGCAGGGGTTTTAGAGTTGGTCGACGGGAGAGGCTCTTCATAGTCAGGCGCGGTGACGAGGTGTTTGGATACATAAATCTTTGCCCTCATCAGGGTACGACCCTAGATTGGAATCCTGATACATTCCTAACTATCGAAAAAGATTATATTCTGTGTGCCACACATGGAGCTTTTTTTGAAATTCATAATGGGATGTGTGTTGCGGGGCCGTGTATAGGGCGTTCCCTTGCACCAGTGGAAATTAAAATTGAAGATGGCCAAATTATGCTAGGTTCATAATAATTTTGTACAAGAAAATAGTATGCGATTAACGCAGAACAGGAAGTGAAAATATTATATATAAGTTCGGGCAGTTCGCACCATCTTGCGGCAACGGGCCAGTCCGTTAATAATCAAGTCAAAGAGAAATTGGCCGCCGCAGTCCAGATTAAATTCAACGGGAGTTCAAACTAATGTCTGACCAAAATATTTTTCCTGTTCCAGAAGAAATTTCGGAAAGGTCTTTTATCGATAACGCTAAATATCTCGAACTTTATCAACAGTCGGTCAACAACCCTGAAAATTTTTGGGCGGCGCAAGGAAAACGGATAGACTGGATCAAGCCTTATAATAAAATCAAAGATGTTTCATATGAAAAAAATGATGTCCATATAAAATGGTATTACGATGGGACACTCAATGCCTGCGAAAATTGTATCGACCGCCATTTACCCACACGCGGTGACCAAGTCGCAATCATTTGGGAGGGCGATAACCCAGATGAGGATAAAAAAATTACATACAATGAACTCCATAAAGAGGTCTGCAAATTTTCTAATGCGATGAAATCTCTTGGAGTTAAAAAAGGCGATAGAGTTACCATTTATTTACCAATGATTCCGGAAATTGCCATTGCAGTACTAGCCTGTGCTAGGATAGGAGCTATTCATTCGGTTATTTTTGGGGGGTTTTCAACAGAGTCCATTGCCGGGAGAATATTAGATTGCGACTCTAATGTAGTCACCACATCTGATGAAGGAATCCGCGGTGGGCGCCCTATACCCCTGAAAGCAAATACAGATGCTGCGCTCGAAAAATGTCCCAAGGTCAATACTTGCATAGTAGTCAACAGAACCGGAGCAGATATCAACTGGATAGAGGGAAGGGATCACTGGTATCAAGATATAATGGCTGAGGCATCAGCTGAATGTATTCCGGAAGAGATGTCAGCCGAGGACCCCTTATTTATTCTTTATACATCGGGTTCTACAGGTAAACCCAAAGGTGTATTGCATACCACAGGCGGATATATGGTATACGCATCAATGACACATCAATATGTATTTGACTATCATGATGGTGATATTTATTGGTGCACTGCTGACGTTGGGTGGATAACAGGACACTCATATATTGTATACGGACCGCTATCAAATGGCGCCACCACCTTAATGTTTGAAGGTGTTCCAACTTATCCCGACTCCTCACGGTGCTGGGAAATTTGCGATAAACATAATGTTAATATTTTTTATACAGCACCGACCGCCCTTCGAGCCCTAATGAGTGAGGGTAACGAACCAGTTAAAAAAACAAGTCGCAAATCGATTCGCCTTCTAGGATCCGTCGGGGAACCAATTAACCCTGAAGCATGGCTTTGGTATTATAATGTAGTAGGTGAGAAGCGATGCCCTATCGTTGATACTTGGTGGCAAACTGAAACAGGGGGGATTCTCATTACCCCACTACCTGGCGCTACAGCCCTCAAACCCGGTTCCGCAACACGACCCTTCTTTGGTATCCGTCCCGCTTTAATGGATGCTGATGGAGAACTCGTCGAGGGGGCAGCATCAGGTAATCTCGTCCTACTTGATAGTTGGCCCGGTCAGATGCGAACTGTTTTTAAAGATCATAAACGGTTCATTGAAACCTATTTTTCAACTTACGATGGTTGTTACTTTACCGGCGACGGTTGCCGGCGTGATGAAGACGGTTACTATTGGATAACTGGAAGGGTAGACGATGTCCTGAATGTTTCAGGACATCGCATTGGAACCGCGGAGGTAGAGAGTGCCTTAGTGGCTCACCCCAAAGTCGCAGAATCCGCAGTAGTCGGATTTCCACACGAAATAAAAGGGCAAGGTATTTATGCCTACGTGACGCTCATGATTGGTGAGGAACCCAGTCCGGGCCT
>PBWY01000002.1 GCA_002727395.1 Rhodospirillales bacterium
AACTCATTTTCTAAAAATATAATTGGGTTAGGATCTCGTATAGATGATTTTAAAAGTCCCTTCGCGTCCCCAGCACTCCAAGGCGAGACAACCTTTAAACCCGGTATATGAGCATACCAGCTCGCAAAACATTGCGAATGCTGAGCTGCCACACGAGCCGCTGCGCCATTTGGGCCTCGGAATACGATGGGACAACCCATTTGCCCACCAGACATGTAGTTCGTCTTGGCGGCAGAATTAATAAGCTGATCCATTGCCTGCATAGCAAAATTAAAAGTCATAAACTCAACGATTGGACTTAGGCCCAAAAATGCCGCGCCGATACCAACTCCTGTAAAACCATGCTCGGTAATTGGCGTATCTATAACCCGGCGCTCGCCAAATTCTTCCAATAGACCCTGGCTGACCTTGTAGGCACCTTCATATTCCGCAACCTCCTCCCCCATTAAAAAAACACGATCATCGTTCCTCATTTCTTCAGCCATTGCATCCCGAAGCGCTTCACGAACTGTTTGCGGCTTTGTAGTTCTGACATCGACTTTTCTTAAGTCACCTTCATTTTTAATTTCTTCTGAAGAGGTATTTTTTAGTTCTGTTTCTTTTTCTAATTCAAACTTTACAGCTGCAGATTCTGCAGTACTAATGACTTCTATAGCATTATTGGTTTTTTCGTCTTCTCCGGTTATTATCGCAATAACTTCATTTACCTTCACGCCTTCGGAGCCATCAGGAATTAAAATTTTTTCTAAAATTCCTTCATCAACGGCTTCGACTTCCATCGTCGCCTTGTCGGTTTCAATTTCAGCAAGAATATCACCTGCCTCCACCAAATCTCCTTCAGACTTATGCCACTTCGACAAGCGCCCTTCAGTCATTGTTGGCGACAGTGCTGGCATTAAAATATTAATCGGCATATTTATTACAATTCCCTATTATCCATCAACCAAGACATCGGTATAAAGTTCGGATGGTTTTGGTTCAGGACTATTCTGGGCAAACTCCGCAGCCTCAGCGACTAATTCTCTGATTTCCTTATCAATGCCCTTCAAGTCATTTTCAGATAAAATTTTACCTTTTAAAATTCTTGTTTTTAGATTTCCGATGGGATCTTGTTCATCACGAACTTTGGACACTTCCTCTTTAGTTCGGTAGGTAGCAGGATCTGACATCGAGTGACCTCTATACCGGTAGGTGACCATTTCCAAGATAACAGGTCCCTTCCCTTTTCTACATTTTTTTGCAGCCATCTCACCGGCTTCCGCGACTGCGACAACATCCATACCATCGACTTGCATACCATGAATACCTCTCCCGGCTCCTAGTTGCGATAAGTCTTCAGTTGCTGATGCCCGCTGAACAGAAGTTCCCATTCCATACCGATTGTTTTCTATCACGTAGACTACCGGAAGTTTCCAAAGAGCCGCCATATTAAAAGATTCGTGAACTTGCCCCTGATTAGCGGCCCCATCTCCAAAGTAAGCCAGCGTAATTCCATTGTCTCCCTTGTACTGTTGTCCAAATGCCAATCCCGTTCCAATAGATACCTGAGCACCAACGATACCATGTCCACCGAAAAAGTTTTTCTCCGAACTAAACATGTGCATAGATCCGCCTTTTCCGCGAGAATAACCTCCTTCCCTACCCGTAAGTTCGGCCATAACGCCTTTGGGATCCATTCCGCAAGCTAACATATGACCATGATCTCGATAACTTGTAATCACGGCATCATTGTCCTGTACAGACTTTTGCATTCCAACTACGACAGCTTCTTGCCCAATATACAGATGACAAAATCCGCCAATAAGTCCCATACCGTACAATTGGCCTGCACGCTCCTCGAAACGTCGAATAAGGAGCATGTCTCGATAGAAAGCGACGAGAGAGTCTTTATCAAATTTCAAGTTTCTATTGTTAACCCCCTTTGTTTTTTGGGGCTTACGCAGTTTGGAAGATTTCTTTAACCCTGTTTTATTTTTATCGGCCATAACTTATGCCTCATGATGGAACCTTTAAGAGTATTTATGTCTTAAAATCTCTATTGGAAAGGGTATACAAAACTGACGATCACGCAATATTTGCGTGAGAAAGTTTATGTTCTTTTAATAGATACTTTTGAAACAAAGATTAAATAAAGGTTTAATATACGAAATGACTGAAAATATCGTGAGTATAATAACTTTAAAGACTCAAAAATTACACAATATCAAGCCTAGCAAATCCAACGGCCTTGCTAATTTGTTAGTTTGAATTTTTACCTCTTGAAATGATACCAAGTATAAAATTTAAATTAGAAATTTATCTTGGTCATTTAAAGTTTAAGAAAATCTTTACTGTATTCGGCCTGTTCTCCAAGTTCTTCTTCAATCCTAATGAGTTGATTATACTTTGCGGTTCTATCAGATCGACAAAGGGAACCAGTTTTTATTTGTCCACAATTTGTAGCAACAGCTAAATCAGCAATTATAGCGTCCTCTGTTTCACCGGACCTGTGAGACATTACAGCTGAATATCCGGCTTTATGCGCCATATCCACCGCTGCAAGCGTTTCAGTTAAAGTGCCAATTTGGTTAACCTTCACCAAAATAGAATTTCCTACTCCTTCTGAAATACCCTTGCTCAACCTCTCTGTATTTGTAACAAACAAATCATCACCAACCAGCTGTACTTTATTTCCAAGCTCCTTTGTTAAGTGTTTCCAACCTTTCCAATCATCCTCAGCCATTCCATCCTCGATGGAGACAATAGGAAATCTGGAAACTAGTTCGGAATAATAATCAACCATTTCATTAGCCGTCAGAGATTTATCTTCTCCTGCCAATTCATATTTTCCATTTTTAAAAAATTCACTAGAAGCTGCATCTAGGGCAAGAAACACATCTTTNCCTGGGACAAAACCAGCCACTTTTATAGATTTAATTATAAATTCAAGCGCAACTTCCGTACTTCCTAAATCCGGAGCAAACCCACCCTCATCACCAACATTCGTATTATATCCTGAATATGAAAGTTCATCTTTAAGAGAATTAAATATTTCCGAGCCCCACCTTATGGCCTCTGACATTGAACCGGCCGAGACTGGCATGATCATAAACTCTTGAATATCAATGAGATTATCTGCATGCGCCCCACCATTTAAAATATTCATCATTGGAACAGGCATTATCCGAGAATTAACCCCGCCAATGTAACGGTAGAGAGGAGCTCCAACTTCAGATGCCGCCGCCTTGGCAATTGACAGGCTTACACCCAACATAGCATTGGCACCCAAACGACTTTTATTAGGACTACCATCCAGTTCTATCATTAAATTATCAATTTCGACCTGGTCCTCCGCATCCATACCAGAAAGCGCATCTGAAATTTCATTGTTAACGGCATTAACTGCTTTTAAGACACCCTTGCCATTATAACGACCTTGATCACCATCTCGTAGTTCAACAGCTTCATGGATCCCCGTAGAGGCTCCTGAAGGAACAGCAGCCCGCCCAGATGCACCAGTTTCTAAATAACTATCCACTTCAACCGTAGGATTTCCACGGGAATCTAAGATCTCTCTAGCGTGAATGGCGACAATCGCTGTCATTCATATCCTCCAAAATTCAATTTCGTTTATCACTTTTTATTTGTTTTGTTTTGNCAACTTATCAAATGACATAAGGACCTCCAGCAAACCTTTCATCTCTGAAAGAGGAACCATATTAGGCCCATCACTGGGAGCAATATCCGGTTCTTGATGTGTTTCAATAAAAACTGCTGCTACCCCTATTGCTACAGCCGCACGAGCTAAAACTGCAACAAATTCTCTTTGTCCACCACTAGAAGTTCCTTTACCCCCAGGCTGTTGAACCGAGTGTGTTGCGTCGAAAACTACCGGATAACCAAACTTTTCCATTGTCGTCAATGAACGCATATCCGAAATCAATGTATTGTAACCGAAAGACGTTCCCCTTTCACAAACCAATAAATTTTGATTACCACTCTCAACTGCTTTTTGTAGGACATTCCTCATGTCCCAAGGAGCCAAAAATTGACCCTTTTTAATATTAATGGCTTTGCCAGTTTTGGCAGCGGCAACAATGAGATCAGTCTGACGAGATAGGAATGCGGGAATCTGTAATACATCCACAACCTCAGCAACCCTTGAACAATCATCCGGAAGGTGAACGTCTGTTAAAACAGGACAACCATAGGTTTCACGAATTTCAGCAAGAATTGGCAGTCCCTTTTTTAATCCTACCCCCCGCTTTCCTTGAAGTGATGTTCTATTCGCTTTATCAAAGGAAGTCTTGTAAATTAATCCAATTCCAAGCTCATTTGTTAGCTCAACCAACGCGTGAGACATTTCCATGGCATGTTTTCTGTCTTCTAACGCGCACGGTCCAGCAATAACTACCAAAGGACAGTCATTGCTTAAGGTTAAATTTCCGATTGAAACTTGGCGGTAAGACATTGTCAGTTAATCGCACCCTATAATCATTTAGTATTTCTCCTAAACAAGACGAGAGTGATCCACCGCTGCCTTAATAAATGATTTAAATAGCGGATGAGGATCAAATGGCTTAGACTTTAATTCGGGATGAAATTGAACACCAATAAACCATGGGTGTTGCGGCAACTCAATAATTTCTGGTAATTCGCCATCTGGCGACATTCCAGAGAATATAAGTCCAGCAGCTTGCAGCGTCTCAGCATAATTTATGTTCACTTCATAACGGTGTCGATGACGTTCCTTAATATTCTTTGTTCCATACACCTTATAAGCTAAAGTATTCTTAACCAATGAACACGGGTAGGAACCAAGTCTCATTGAGCCACCAAGATCGACGCTATCATCCCGTTTTTCAATTTTATCACCCTTTTTCCACTCAGTCAGCAAACCCACAACCGGATCTGACACGTCACCAAATTCGGTCGAGCCCGCTCCGTGAATTCCGGCTAAACTGCGAGAGATTTCAATAACCGCCATTTGCATACCAAAACAAATCCCGAAATATGGTACTCGGTGTTCACGAGCAAACTGAACTGCAGCCACTTTTCCTTCAGCACCTCTTTCGCCAAAACCACCAGGAACTAATATACCATCAACGTCCTCAAGCCGATGGATTGCATCTCCACTTTCAAAGATTTCCGCATCAATCCAACTCATATTTACTGCAACATTATTAGCAATACCACCATGACTGAGCGCTTCGGCCAAAGATTTATAGGCGTCAGGCAACTCTGTATATTTACCAACAACAGCAATTGTAACCTCACCCTCAGGCCTGTTAACTCTACTGATTATATTATTCCATCGATCAAGATTAGGTTTAATATCATGGCCTACCCCAAAATGTTTACAAACTTCAACATCAAAGCCCTGATTGTTATAAACAAGGGGAACCTCATATATACTGCTCACATCGGGCGCTGAAATCACACGCTCAGGCGCAACATTACAGAATAAAGCTATTTTTTTTCTGGCATCTGCAGGAACTGGATGCTCAGCTCGACAAAGTAATATATCCGCTTGAATGCCAACACTCTGCAATTCTTTAACTGAATGCTGTGTCGGTTTTGTTTTTACCTCCCCAGCAGCGGATAGATGAGGTAGAAGCGTCAAATGGATAAACATTGACCTTTCCCTACCTAACTCATTAGCTTTTTGTCGAATTGCTTCCAAGAATGGAAGGCTTTCTATATCACCAACCGTCCCTCCAATTTCACATAAAACGAAATCAGCATCATCTGTATCGGACTCTATAAACTCCTTAATAGCATCGGTAACATGTGGTATGACCTGAACCGTCGCACCTAAATAATCACCATGTCGCTCTCTAGATAAGACTGTAGAGTATATGCGGCCGGACGTAACATTATCCCCTTGCCTTGCCGGAACTCCTGTAAATCTCTCATAATGTCCAAGATCAAGATCTGTTTCTGCACCATCATCAGTAACGTAAACTTCTCCATGTTGAATTGGGTTCATAGTACCCGGATCAACATTCAAATACGGATCTAATTTACGCAGACGAACTTTAAAATCCCGCGCCTGAAGCAGGGCCCCTAATGATGCTGAGGAAATCCCTTTACCAAGAGATGAAACCACGCCACCGGTAATAAACACAAATCGCGTCATGGAGCACCAAAGTATACCAGATCATCAAAACACCCAACGAAAAATTGTTCGCAGAAACCCTTAATGTTGAAGACTGATTCGCATTTAGACCTATTTTGCAAGGGGGACAGAAGGACCCACAGGTTTTTCCGGACCCTTTTTTATAGCAGGAACATCAACAATGGACTTAGTTGTCTCTCCACTCATATTTCCGGCTAAAATAGCCAAAGCTAAACTTGTGGCTATAAAAAAACCAGCGATGATCCCCGTAGTTTTCGTCAACAGGCTACCTGAACCGCGCGCAGAAACGAGGCCACCCATCGTACCACCGCCAATACCCAAGGCCCCTCCTTCACTTTTTTGCAATAAAACAACTATCACTAAAGCTATAGCCAAAAACAAATGAACTAATAGTAATACTGTTTCCACCGTTCTATCCTTATTTATAAAAGGAAATTAAAAAACCTACCCCAAGATAGGCGGTTTTAATCATTTTGAACATGATTTGACCAGTAAAAAGTTAAAAAATATCAGTAATCTTTTTTACAAACTATTACAGATTTGCCAAAAATCTTCCGTTTTTAAACTTGCTCCTCCAATTAAACCGCCATTCACGTTGTTAATTGAGAATATTGCTTGTGCGTTATCCGGGTTCACTGATCCACCGTATAGAAGCCTAAATTCAGTTGAATCCTTGAAATTATTTTTAAGTTCGTCGCGAATAAAATCGTGCACTTCTTTTATCTGTTCATTACTCGGTGTTAATCCTGTACCGATGGCCCAGATAGGTTCATAAGCAATAACTCTATCATTGAAAGAAGCAGTCTCTGGTATAGAACCCTCCAATTGATGTTTGATTACTGTCAAAGTCTTCGACTCCTTGCGTTCTTCGAGTGTTTCACCCAAACAAATGATAGCTACTAACCCATTATCATGGGCAGATTTAGCCTTAAGAAGAATTGAACGATTTTCTTCTTTATGGTTAACTCGGCGCTCAGAATGGCCAACAATAACAAATTGGCAGCCTACATCTCGGAGCATATAGGCGCTTATATCACCAGTGTGAGCACCCCCCTTATCCATATGGCAATCCTGGCCACCCAACTTTATGGGAGAATTTTGAATCAAATCAGCAATTGGTCTCAGAGATACAAATGGAGGACAAACAAGTATATCACAACCAGGGTCATGCTCAGCCCGTTGCTCTAGTATTCCCAACACTAGGTTGGTACCACTAGCTATGGATCCGTTCATCTTCCAATTTCCGGCAATTAGAGGTCTCATATCATTTGCGCCATATAATGTGAAAATATAGAAGGCTACTTATCATAATGATTACATGGGACCAAGACTGTGTTTTATTTATGAAATTATTGATTATTGCAGCTCACCGCATCCCTTTCTATGATGAAAGGAATTTCACCAGCTTAAAATAACTTTACACGGTTTAATTATGATCGATAAAATGCGCAGCAAAGCAGCTTCATGGGTTGCTAAAATTCTAGCTTTCTTCTTAATCCTCTCTTTTGCGGTTTGGGGAATTGGAGATGTAGTACGTGGACCTGTCACTGGGAATGTAATTGCAGAGGTAGGCAACTCCGAAATTACTCGATCAGAATTTAGCAATCAAATTAGAAAACTTATGACTGCAGTTCGTCGTCAGTTTGGAAACAATTTCGATCTTAAACAAGCTCAGCAACTGGGCTTAGTCGACCAAACAGTTAACCAGATGATAAATTCTCGCCTTTTAAAATTAGAGGCAAATAAATTAGGTTTAACAGCCGGCGAAGAATTGATCCGACAAAATATTTTTGAAGACCCTAGATTTAAGCAAAACAGGCAATTTAACCGAAATGCATTTCAGCGTTTTCTACAACAGGAGTCACTTACAGAAGCAACCTATGTCTCTCTTCTAAAAAATGATATAACTAAGAAACAAATTATAAATATAATTCGTTCTTCAACTCATTCACCAAAGGTGCTGCTGAATAATATTTACAAGTACCAAAACGAAAAACGAATAGCTGAAGTAGTCTTCATTCCTAACCAAAAAAGCTCTTCGATTAAAAAGGCTAATGAAACCGATATTTTTAATTATTATAAAAAACATTCTAAATTATTTAAGACTCCGGAATATCGCAGTTTGTCCGCCATCTTTCTTGACCCTAAAGAAATAGCCAAGGAATTATCTCCGCCAATTGAGAAATTGAAGAAGGAGTACGAATACCGAAAAGAAATTCGTACGAAGCCAGAACGCCGTTTACTTCATCAAGTGCTATTCCAAAGCAAAAAAAAGGCACATGATTTTTTTAATAAAGCTCGATCAAAGGGGACTTTATTCCAAAACCTGAACAAAAAAGAGGGACAAAAATTTAATAAACTCGGCTTTCTCGAACATAAGGACCTGACGGAAAATTTAGCGAACGCGGTATTTAATCCCAAAAAACCGGGATTAATTCCACCAACTCAAACCCCACTTGGTTGGCATGTCATTCAAGTCAAGAAAATAGAGACTGCCAAGGTTCCTTCTTTTTCTGAACTCCGAACCGAGATAAAACGGGACCTCTCATTGGAGATGGCCGTCGACAATATTATAAAATTAACCGGGAAACTCGACGATGCTCTCGCGGGAGGTGCCAGTATAGATGAAGCCGATAACAATATAGGATCTAGAGTGATTCGACTTAAAAATGTGGATATTGCCGGAAACGGAGAGAATGGAAAACCTGCCTTAAACCTACCCAAATCGTCAATGTTTTTAAAAAAATTATTCTCAACACCTATAGGGGAAACTACAAATATTGAAGAGACAAAAAAGGGGGAATTTTTCGTGATCAAAGTGGAGTCAAAAAAGGCTCCAGAAATTAGACCTTTTAGTTCGGTTCGAAATAAAGTTCAGAAGATGTGGAGAAAAGGTAAAATTCGCTCGAAAACCAAAATGATTTCTTTAAAATTTAAAGAGGGATCCAAAGGCTCTCTTAGCCTAGCCAAATTAGCAAAAGAAAAAGGGTTCTCAATAAAAACTAGTAAGCCTTTTTTCAGATTTCAAAGTTCTGAGAAAACAGATATTCCCAACACTCTTCGAGCCCCAATTTTCGAAGCCAAGCAGGGAGAGGTTATTATAAATGCTTCAGATAAAGGCTACTATGTAGCCCTAATAAAAAAAATTATCCCTGCAGATTTAATAGATAAAAAAGAAAAAATTGGGAAATTAAAGTCTCAAATTCAAGATATAATTACTTCGGATAATATCGATCAATATGTTTCCGCACTAAAAAATAAATTCCCAACAAAAATTGATCAAAAAGCAATTGCCAATGCTATATCGGATCGTCTCTAATAATGAAAGTTGAACCATCATTTGAACAATTTTCTATAAATTACAAGAAAGACGCAGCTCAGGTTGTATGGACGACTGTTGTTGCTGATTTGGAAACGCCAGTATCAGCAATGCTCAAAATTGCCACTGACCTTCCTAACAGCTTTCTACTAGAATCAGTGGAAGGGGGGGCAATCCGCGGACAATACTCAATTATTGGTCTTTATCCGGATGTGATATGGCGTTGTTATGGTGATAAAGCTGAGATTAATTATTCTGCAGACACCAGAACGGTAGATTTTGTCGCCTGCAAAGAAAGTGCCCTAATATCTTTAAGAAATTTAGTTAACTCATCTCGTATAGAACTACCAAGCGACCTTCCTCCTATGGCCGCAGGATTAGTGGGCTACCTCGGCTATGATATGGTGTCACTAATGGAAAATATTCCCTCAACCCGTCCCGATACAATGAAAACACCTGATGGGCTTTTTGTTCGACCAACAATTATGGCTATTTTTGATGTCGTGAAGGACACCATTACTATAGTTACCCCGGTTAGGTATAAAGCGGAAATCAATAAAAAAAATGCCTATAAAAATGCTATAGCCCGTATCGAGAGAATTATAAATGATTTAGACAAACAACTTTTGCATCAGCCAATTAATAAAAGCACTCGACCGATTCCAATTAAGCCTAAATCTAATACCACTAAAAAGGCGTTCAAAGAAATGGTTCAAAGGGCGAAGGAATATATTTTCGCCGGTGATATATTCCAAGTTGTTTTGTCACAACGTTTTTCTTTTCCATTTAAATTAGCACCTTTTGCTCTATACCGGGCACTCAGGAGAACTAATCCCTCCCCCTTTCTGTTTTTCCTAAATTTTGGAGAATTTGCAGTTATCGGATCTAGTCCGGAAATACTTGTTCGATTAAGGAAAAATAAAATAACGTTGCGACCTTTGGCCGGCACTCGACCTAGAGGAAAAACTAACTCCGAGGATGAAAAGTTAGCAAAAGAACTCCTTAAAGATGAAAAGGAACGTGCCGAGCACTTAATGCTGCTCGATCTAGGACGAAACGATGTTGGACGGGTCGCTCAACCAGGGTCCGTAAAAGTAACTGAAAAAATGGTTATCGAGCGCTACTCACATGTCATGCATATCGTATCTAATGTGGAAGGGATAATTGACCCAAGTTTTGATGCAATGGACGCTCTCGCTGGCGGGTTTCCTGCTGGGACAGTATCGGGAGCTCCTAAAATACGTGCAATGCAAATAATCGACGAACTGGAAATGGTTAAAAGAGGTATATATGCTGGGGCCGTTGGATATTTTTCGGCAAACGGATCTATGGACACTTGCATAGTTCTCCGAACTGCAATCGTTAAAGACGGCATGATGTATATTCAATCTGGTGCCGGAATAGTCGCTGACAGTAACCCTGACTCGGAACACCAAGAGTGTATTAACAAGGCGCAGGCTTTGGTAAGAGCTGCTGAAGAAGCGGTAATGTATGCAGAAATTGCAAGATAATGGGTTGTTATTTCGATAAATTCTATCTTACACAAAATCGAAATTTAAAGCTGATAGTTTTTCTGGTTACTTTCGTTAGCGTAACCAACTTGCTATAAAGCAACGTCTAATCAACAATATTATGTTTAAAAATTGAAATGCTCACCTTAATCGACAATTACGATAGCTTTGCTTACAATCTAGTTCATTATTTTGGAGAATTAGGGGCAAAAACAATCGTTTATCGTAATGACGATATATCTGCAGAAGAAATATTAGAAACCAAACCAGATTCCATTGTTCTTTCGCCCGGGCCCTGTGAGCCAGATAAAGCTGGAATTTGCTTGGAATTAATAAAAAAATCTGAGGGAAATATTCCCATGTTAGGCGTATGTTTAGGACACCAATCCATCGCTCAAGCATTTGGCGCTAGCATTGTACGGGCAGAAAAACCTGTTCATGGCAAATCGAGCAAAATTAGTCACATAGGTAAAGATTTATTTCTAGGTATTCCTAAAAACTTTAAAGCGATAAGATATCATTCTCT
>PBWY01000011.1 GCA_002727395.1 Rhodospirillales bacterium
TTTGCTAGGCGCAGATGAAGTAGATACAGGGGCTTTAGAACATTCACTTGTTATTTATGAAGGGTATCATGGAGATGCTGGAGCTCATTGTGCTGATGTCATTTTGCCCGGGGCAGCTTATACCGAAAAAAATGCAACCTATGTAAATACTGAAGGTCGCGTTCAACGGGCGTGGAGAGCAATATTTCCTCCTGGGGATGCTCGCGAGGATTGGACCATAATCAGAGCTCTTTCTGATGTATTGAATAAACCTCTCAGGTATAACGATATTACCGGATTGAGACGAAGGATGGCTTTGCAGAATGCAGTTTTTGAAATTGTAGGGGATTTGCGTCCGAGTGAGTGGGGCAAGTTTGGAGTAATGGGAACGGCAAGAGAGAGTTCGTTTGTTTCGCCAATAACCAATTTCTACATGACAGATCCAATTAGTCGTGCGTCTGCCACAATGGCTGCATGTTCTAAAGATTCAGATAATTCCTATTCGGAGAACACTGGAACCCATGGCTGATTTCTGGACAACTTATTTTATGCCCACTTTAATCATTGTTGCTCAAATTATGGCAATTTTAGTTCCATTGCTGATTGCTGTCGCATATTTGACGCTTGCTGAACGAAAAGTTATTGCTGCAATGCAGTTAAGAAAAGGTCCGAATGTTGTTGGACCGTTTGGGCTTCTTCAGCCCCTAGCCGACGGATTAAAGTTATTATTTAAAGAAACTATAATCCCGGCAGGCTCTAACAAAGTAGTATTTATTATAGCGCCTATGATTACCTTTATATTAAGTGTGGTTGCTTGGGCGGTAATACCTTTTGATAAGGGGATGGTACTTTCTGACATCAATGTTGGTATCCTTTACCTTTTCGCTATTTCATCACTCGGTGTATACGGGATTATTATGGCAGGTTGGGCATCAAATTCCATATATCCATTTTTAGGCGCCCTTAGGTCTGCCGCTCAAATGGTATCCTACGAAGTTTCAATTGGCTTTGTTATTATTACTGTTCTTTTGAGTGTCGGATCTTTGAACCTCAGCACTGTGGTAGAGGCACAAGGGCACGGATTTTGGAATTGGAATTTTTGTGGTCTTTTATTTCCAATGTTTATTATTTTCTTTATTTCTGCATTAGCATAAACGAACCGTGCACCCTTTGATCTTCCAGAGGCGGAAGCAGAACTCGTATCAGGCTATAATGTTGAATATTCATCAATGACCTTTGCATTATTTTTCTTAGGTGAATATGCAAATATGATCCTAATGAGTGCGATGACCGTCATTTTGTTCTTAGGCGGCTGGATGTCCCCATTCAATATAGAGCCATTCACGTGGATACCTGGCCCAATATGGTTTGCCGTTAAAATCGCCCTCGTGTTATTTTGTTTTCTATGGGTAAGGGCTACATTTCCTCGGTATCGTTATGATCAGTTAATGCGCCTAGGGTGGAAAGTCTTTCTTCCTTTTTCCCTTTTATGGGTGATCATCACAGCTGCTGTGTTGATTTGGATGGGATGGTTGCCCAAATGATCTGTCAGAATTTAGAAATTCATTATCGAGGAGCTAAATAATGGATTTGTTAAAGCGTTCCTCAAAAATGCTTCTTTTAAAGGAGCTGATTTCCGGTATGGCACTTACTCTTAAGTATATGTTTAAACCAAAAGTCACCATTAATTACCCATTTGAAAAAGGACGGCTTAGCCCAAGGTTTCGCGGAGAGCACGCCTTGCGTCGTTATCCTAACGGTGAAGAGAGATGCATTGCGTGTAAATTATGTGAGGCCATATGTCCAGCGCAGGCAATTACCATCGAGGCGGAGCCTAGGGAGGATGGTAGCCGGCGTACAACTCGCTATGACATAGATATGACTAAATGTATTTATTGTGGCTACTGCGAAGAGGCCTGCCCGGTTGACGCTATTGTTGAGGGCCCCAACTTTGAATTCGCTACGGAGACCCGCGAAGAGCTTCTATACAATAAAGAAAAATTATTAGCTAATGGAGAACGCTGGGAGACGGAATTAGCTGCGAGGCTCAATGATGACGCACCTTATCGGTGAAAAAGATTTGGAAGAAGTTAGGTATGATAATTCAATTAAACTTTATAAAAAAAGAATTTAGCTAGCGTTTATGATTATACAGTCACTTTGTTTCTATTTGTTTTCTTTCGTTACAGTCGCGGCAGCTGTGATGGTTATTTCTGCTCGGAACCCCGTGCATTCTGTTTTGTTTCTCATTTTAGCTTTTTTCAATGCCGCCGGATTATTTGTTTTATTAGGTGCAGAATTTATAGCGATGATTCTTGTTGTTGTTTATGTAGGTGCTGTGGCTGTTTTGTTTTTATTTGTTGTTATGATGTTAGATATTAGTTTTTCGGAATTACGTCAGGGATTTTTACAATATCTACCAATAGGGGCGGTTGTTGGAATAGTTTTATTAGCTGAGCTGCTGATGATAGTGGGCAGTTGGGTATTTTCACCAGCAAATTCATCGTTCAAATTAAATCCTATTCCAGACCTCACTAAGGTGACCAATACAGAAGCAATCGGGCGAATACTTTATACCGATTATATTTATTTGTTTCAGGGTGCTGGTATGGTTCTGCTCGTAGCTATGGTGGGAGCGATTGTCTTGACACTGCGCTCGCGTCCGGGTGTTAAAAAACAGAGTATCTCGGAACAAATAAATAGGCCGACAAAAGATTCTATAGAAATTAAAGAAGTTCAGCCAGGTAGTGGAGCCCAATGATGTTAGAGATTGGCTTGTCACATTATCTCTCAGTCGGCGCCATACTTTTTACTCTTGGTATTTTCGGAATATTTTTGAATCGTAAAAATGTAATTATCATTTTGATGTCGATAGAACTTATTTTACTCGCAGTGAATATCAACCTTGTCGCATTCTCTGTTCATCTTGGAGATTTAACTGGTCAAATTTTTGCGATGCTTGTTTTAACGGTTGCGGCTGCGGAAGCAGCAATCGGTCTAGCTATCATTGTGGTCTACTTCCGTAATCGTGGAACCATTGCGGTAGAAGATATTAATCTAATGAAGGGGTAACAAGGTGATCTATATACTTGCTATATTCCTTCCTTTGTTTGGAGCCGCAATA
Organism: Rhodospirillales bacterium; assembly: GCA_002727395.1. GTDB lineage: Bacteria > Pseudomonadota > Alphaproteobacteria > MPNO01 > UBA2964 > UBA2964. The sequence goes on from PBWY01000011.1 coordinate 3,104, forward strand.
GCGGGCTTTTTTGGTCCATGGATTAAGAATAATGGAGCGCAGTTCATAACCTGCAGTTCTTTGCTCTTATCAGCTATCTTTTCATTGATAATTTTAAATGATGTTGCCCTGCAACATGAGACCAAAAATATCCAATTGTTCAGCTGGGTCTTATCGGGAAGTTTCGAAGTTAACTGGGCATTGAAGTTTGATACCTTGACCGCTGTGATGTTGGTAGTTGTGACTGTTGTGTCGTGCGCGGTACATTTTTATTCCATTGGTTATATGCATCATGACCCATCAGNNCCNCGGTTTTTCTCNTATNTGAGTTTATTTACTTTTTTTATGTTGATGTTGGTCACATCAGACAATTTTCTNCAATTGTTTTTCGGTTGGGAGGGTGTTGGGCTNGCATCATATTTGTTNATCGGTTTCTGGTATGAAAAACCATCGGCCAATGCGGCTGCTATAAAAGCTTTTTTGGTAAACAGAGTCGGTGATTTTGGTTTTGCTCTTGGCATTCTAGGAGTGTTCCTACTCTACGGAAGTGTTGATTTTGAAACTGTTTTTGGTGCGACACCGGGTAAGTCGGCCGCTACTATGGAATTCCTTGGTGGAGAATGGCATGCGTTGACGGTTCTATGCTTACTTTTATTTATTGGAGCCATGGGAAAATCTGCCCAACTTGGACTACATACATGGTTACCCGATGCTATGGAGGGTCCAACACCTGTTTCGGCACTGATTCATGCAGCAACGATGGTTACTGCAGGGGTTTTTATGGTTGCCCGTCTTTCTCCAATGTTTGAATATGCTCCCTTCGCATTAAATGTTGTTTGTGTGGTAGGAGCATCTACAGCATTTTTTGCTGCCACCATTGGCCTCTGCCAAAATGATATCAAAAGAGTGATCGCTTATTCTACCTGCAGCCAACTTGGCTATATGTTCTTTGCATGCGGTGTATCTGCCTACGCTGCAGGGATATTCCATTTATTTACACATGCTTTCTTTAAGGCATTGCTTTTCCTGGGAGCGGGATCTGTTATCCACGCGATGTCCTCAGAACAGGACATGAGAAAAATGGGGGGAATTTGGCGACAAATCCCATTGACTTACACGATGATGTGGATTGGAAGTCTGGCCTTGGCTGGAGTTCCTTTCTTCGCCGGCTTTTATTCGAAAGATATGATTTTGGAGTCAGCTTTTGCGGCTCAGACTAGTGTTGGTACATATGCTTTCTGGATGGGTATGATGGCGGCAATCATGACGGCATTTTATTCTTGGCGACTATTATTTATGACATTTCATGGTGAGCCGAGGGCCGATGAAAAAACTATGGCGCATGTGCACGAATCTCCCAAGGTTATGACTATACCATTAATTATTCTTGCCCTAGGGGCATTATTCGCAGGTTTTATCGGCTATGATGCCTTTGTTGGTGACGGGATGAGAGAATTCTGGGGCAAGGCCATTCATGTTTTACCAACTAACACCGCTATTTTGGATGCGCATTATGTTCCCCTTTGGGTAAAATTAGGTCCGGTAATTGTAGGTCTATTAGGGATTGCCCTTGCTTATTATATGTATATCAAGCGTAAGGATATCCCGGCTAAACTTACGAAGTTGTTCCCTCAATTATACCTATTCCTCTACAACAAATGGTATTTTGATGAGTTGTATGATCGAATTTTTGTTCGACCGGCTAAATATATTGGTGAAGGTCTTTGGAAAGAAGGGGATGGAGCGTTAATTGATGGCATTGGGCCTGATGGGATTTCTTCGCTAATACGAAACCTAGCGGGTCGTATAAGTCAATTACAAACCGGTTTTGTTTACCATTATGCGTTTGCCATGCTAATCGGCGTTGGTGGCCTCGTAACTCTTTATCTTTATACGAGCGGATGAAGAAGATATGAGTAATTTACCTATTCTCAGTCTTGTAACTTTTCTTCCCCTAATTGGCGCTTTGGCAATTCTAATTATCAAGGGCGAGAAGAAGGTTGTCGCGCGTAATGCGCGTGCCACAGCTTTGTGGACCTCGCTGATTACTTTTGGCCTTTCTTTAATGTTGTGGACTGGGTTTGATCGTACCTCGGCAGGCTTTCAATTTATTGAAAAACACCTTTGGATTGAGAATCTAGGTATCGGTTACCACATGGGTGTCGACGGTATTTCTGTTCTATTTGTTCTCTTATCAACCTTACTAACCCCAATCTGTATATTGGCTAGTTGGGATGCCATTAAGTCTCGTGTGAAAGAGTACATGATAGCTTTTCTAGTGCTCGAGACCTTAATGGTGGGTATGTTCTGCGCTTTGGATTTTGTACTTTTTTATATTTTCTTTGAAGGCGTCCTTATCCCTATGTTTTTAATCATCGGTGTATGGGGCGGACAACGGCGAGTGTATGCAGCATTTAAGTTTTTTCTATACACATTAACCGGTTCTGTCCTGATGTTATTGGCGATACTTGCAGTTTATCTGCAGGCTGAAACAACTGATATCCCGACTCTCCTTGATTTTTCCTTTCCCGCAAATATCCAAAATTGGCTTTGGTTGGCATTTTTTGCAAGTTTTGCTGTGAAAGTACCCATGTGGCCTGTTCACACATGGCTTCCTGATGCTCACGTTGAGGCGCCTACTGCGGGCTCAGTGATTTTAGCAGGAGTACTGCTAAAAATGGGAGCATATGGTTTTTTGAGGTTTTCTGTACCAATGCTACCAGTAGCCTCTGAGTTTTTTACTCCTCTTGTTTTTGGACTAAGTATTATTGCAGTTATCTATACCTCTCTAGTAGCTCTAGTTCAGCTAGATATGAAGAAATTAATCGCTTATTCCTCGGTTGCGCATATGGGCTTTGTGACATTAGGAATATTCACGTTTAATCAGCAGGGTGTAACCGGTGCTATATTCCAGAT
>PBWY01000012.1 GCA_002727395.1 Rhodospirillales bacterium
GTATGCGTTCCGTTCATGAACAGAACGATTCGTTCGACAATGTAAGCGAGAGAGAAATGTTAGCTCTCGAACAAATCGAATCGAATCCAGAGATAACCCAGAGGCAATTATCCAAAAACATTGGAATCGCACTGGGGCTAACTAACGTTCTTATAAAAAATCTAGCACAAAAAGGATATATTAAAGCTTCCCAAGCTGGATGGAAAAGATGGCTATACAACCTTACTCCTGAAGGTTTTACTCACAAAATAAACCTCACTCAAAAATATATATCTAGGACCATTTCTCACTACAATGTTATAAAACAAACCATACGCACTGATATGGCTCTCACATCACTTCATATGGAATCTCGCGTAGCAATTATAGGAACAAGTGATTTCGCGGAATTAGTATATCTCGCATTGAAGAATCATGGAGTTGAAGATATCGACTCATTTGGATTATCTGCTTACCCCGGTCAAAAATTCCTGGGAATGCAAGTGAGAGAATTATCCCCAAAAGCTCTCCAAGCCTACGACAAAATATTCTTTGCAGATATGGGGTCAGATGCAGGGGCTTTTGACTCTCTTGGGAAATCTATTCCCAAGAATAAAATCGTTGCATTCACATTGGATGGCAAGCCAGTGGAGGCCATCTGATGAATAGATCATGGTACGTATTCCGGATCCAGAATAATATTTCCTCTAACGTAACATCCGAACTTTCTAACATAGGATTATCATACTACTTACCTGTAATAAAACACACTAACGAACAAGCTGTTACATCGTACAAACCATTATTTTCTGGATACATATTTATCCAATCTGACAATTTTGAAAAACATTCCCATTTAATCAGTAAAATCAAAGGAATCTACGGATGTTTATTCCAAGATAGCCTTCCAGCCATTATTGAAGATGACTTTATCTCAAAATTGCGCCATAAAGTCAGTGATATAAATAATTTGGGAGGAGTATGGAAAACTTATACTGCCGGAGATAAAGTACTTTTAGAGGTGCATGGTTTGTCGAAAATAGGTACTGTAATTCAACACTCTATGTCCGATAAAACCAGAGTCCGTATATTGATTGATTTCATGGGAAAAGAAATTAAAGCCGAAGTTAATTGGTTTAACTTAACCTCATATGAATCATCCAAGAAAAATCACAAGTTACATAACAGGAGGAGAACAAGGGGACGAAACCGCCCCATAAAACAACTTATAGCAGCATAAATGCATATACCAGATGACAAACCGATTATCGTGGAAGCGTCAGCTCCGAAATCGTTAAATAACAGTAGCTCTCAGCAAGCATATGGCGGAGCCTTGCCAAAATCTGTCTGAGGATAACATGAACTCTAATCTAAAAACCAAAATAAGCACCAAAACGGCAAAGATCTCAGTAATAGGAGCAGGATATGTAGGTCTGCCTCTAGCGATAGCTTTCGCGAGTAACGGGTTCTCAGTAAATATCGTAGACAATGACAATAACAAAGTACGTAAAATCAACTCAGGTGAATCCTACATTGGTGATATAACTTCGGAGAGCTTACGCCAGCTTTCTCCTAAAGAATCCAAATCTGGAACCTTAACTGCTACTACCCATTATTCATCATTGGTTGATTCAGATTGTGTAATTATATGTGTACCTACTCCTGTCAGCAAAACTAAAGACCCTGACATGTCATTCATAATTAGCTCAGCTCAATCTATTTCACAGTATATCCATGACGATATGATAATAATCTTAGAAAGTACAACCTATCCAGGGACAACAGAGGAGCTAATTGTCCCTCTCATGGAAAATGTTGGTCATGGTGATTTTGTCGTAGGCAAAAATATACATGTAGCCTTTTCACCCGAAAGAATAGATCCTAACAATGAAATTTGGACCGTGACAGATACTCCTAAAGTCATTGGAGGTATTACATACGAGTGTTCAGAAATAGCAAAGCTACTTTATGAATCTGCCATTAACACTGTAATTCCTGTATCCTCAACTAGAGTGGCAGAAATGGTTAAATTGCTGGAAAACACTTATAGAGCTACTAATATAGGTTTAGTCAATGAAATAGCCATAATGTGCGACAGACTTGATATAGATGTTTGGGAAGTTATAAATGCCGCAGCTACCAAACCTTTCGGGTTCACGCCTTTTTATCCAGGACCAGGACTAGGTGGGCATTGTATTCCTGTAGATCCTCAATTTTTAGCCTGGAAATTAAAAACACTAAACTACAATGCTAGATTTATTCAATTAGCAACCGAAATCAACACCTCAATGCCCAATTATGTAGTTGAAAAAGTACAGAAGATTCTTAACAGGAAAAAAATGCCTTTAAACGGTTCAAACATCTTAATATTAGGAATAGCATACAAACCAGATGTACCAGATTTCAGAGAGTCTCCTTCTCTAGACATAATAGATATTCTAACCGAACAGGGAGCCAACATATCATACAACGACCCTTTGATTGAGCAGATCTCATATGAGCATTTTAATATGACTAGTATACCTTTAAATAAAAAAACCTTGTCACAATTTGACTGCGCAGTCATCGCCACCGACCATTCAGATTATGACTGGGAATTCATAGTCCAACATTCAGATTCCATTTTAGACACTAGAAATGCAACCAGAAATCTCCGTACCCGAATTGATAAAGTAGAGAAATTGTAGTGGCTAAATATCTAGTTACAGGCGCTGTGGGTTTTATTGGCACACAAATATCCAAAATCTTGCTAGAATCAGGACATACAGTGATAGGTATAGATTCTTTAAATGATGCATACGATCCTACTATCAAACAGATCAGAAATAAGGAATTGTCCATTTTCCAAGAATTCAAATTACTGAACATGGATATATGTAACAATTCCTTAATAAAAGAGATCCCTGATGTGCAATTTGATGCAGTAATACATTTAGCAGCGAGAGCAGGAGTGCGCCAGTCCCTGGAATCTCCTGGAATATACTTAGAGACAAACATCCTTGGAACTCTCAATATCCTTGAATTCTGCAGGGACGCTAAAATAAAAAAAATGGTATTAGCTTCTACATCTAGTCTGTATGGAGAAACAAATTCCAGACTTATTGATGAAGCTAATCCAACGGACTTACCTCTTACTCCATACTCAGTATCCAAAAAATCCGCTGAGCTTCTTTGTTATTCATATCATTACCAATATGATATCGATATTAGTATTAACAGATATTTCACTGTCTACGGTCAATTCGGCAGGCCTGATATGAGTATTTTTAAATTTATAAAACTGATTGATGAAAATAAAACCATAACCGTGTTTGGAGATGGAACCCAAACTAGAGATTTTACTCACGTTGATGACGTTGCAAGAGGCACTATAGCAAGCTTAAAACCAATCGGTTTTGAAATTTTCAATTTAGGATCGCACAGCCCAGTGTCTATTAACCATGTGATTTCTTGCATAGAATCCAAATTAAACAAAAACGCCTCTAGAGAATATTTACCCAAAAATAACGCTGACGTAAGTTCAACATTTGCTAACATTGAAAAAGCCAAAAACCTTCTAAATTGGGAGCCTCAACTTTCCTTTGAACAAGGATTAAACAATACAATCGAATGGTATCAAAAAAATAAAGAATGGCTTACCGACATATCAGTGGATAATTGATAAAAGAAAGATTCATTTGATATTTCAATTCATTAAAAATATAACCTGGGCTAATCGAAAGCATGTCGTTTACATCCTAATCTTAAACACAATAGTACCGCCACTTGAAATCGCTATATTGGCCCTTATTTATCTTTTACTCAGTAAATCTCAGATTGACACTATAAAAACTCAATTACTAAATTTATTTGAATACCCTGGCCTAACACACCTGCAAGTAATAAGCGTTTTATTTGGACTAACACTAGTAACAATATTGGCATGGGCATTCCTGAAACGTATTAAAGCACAAATATTGACTACTACTAGATACAACATATATGAATCTTTAGCAGCTAAGGTAACGGAATCATATTTTGAAACGCCAGCCAATTCACAGTTACATCAGAATACGGAAGAAATAACTAACATGGTCATACGCAGGTCAGAAAGTGCATCAGTTTATTACATTTCGTTGATTGGGTTAGTGTCTAGTATATTTGCTGTGATACTTTTAACGGCGACTGCTATAGTAAGCTCTTGGCAAATCACAATAGCAGCTATGATACTAGCGGTTGTTTCAGTAATCATCAATTATCGTAATTTTAGAATTATTGGTGTGATTGGGACAGAAAAAATCCAAGTTACAGATGATTTGCTTAAGGAACTAACTCAGAATATCCGAAGTTTCATATGGGTCAAATTCGATGGTTTAGAAAAAGTAACTTCAGGAAAAATAAAAAAAGTTTTACATCTAGACTGGGAATGGAAAGTAAACAAAATAGTAACAACTCACACAGTTACAATATTGTCTGATGCATTCAGCTTACTATCCCTTGGAATTATTGCCTTTATCGCGATATTACTAGGCACAGTCAACCTAGAAACACTGTTATTGTTGATACTTATATTCAACCGGTTACGCAGTTATGCCAACGAATGTCAAGTAAGCTGGGTAAACATTAAAGAGAACTATGAATCTACAACAACACTCCTATCAACTTTGGACACCATGACTAGCAATGGAAGAACAGAATTATTTGAATTTAATAGAATCGAGAATATTCAAATTCACAATGTTTCATTTTCTTACGATCAAACCCCAATCATAAATTCGATCACTACAGATGTTTGCGAAGGAGATAAAATTTTGATTCAGGGACCTTCTGGACAAGGTAAATCCACATTGCTCAAACTATTATCTGGATACTATACCCCTGATAAAGGAACTATTTCCTACAACAATGATATTAAAACTACGGACTCCCTATCTTTTAAGTCAGTCGCTAATCACATATTCTACGCAGCCAACGATATGTATGTACCAAACATACCCATCAGAGATTACCTTGATCCCAATGGAACACTCACCCAAGAAGAGATCAAATCCATGCTCAATAACGCCTGCCTTACTGAACTGATAACTGAAAAACATTGGCTCAGCCAAACATTAGGGGATGATGCTAACAATTTCTCTTTAGGGCAACGCCAACGAATATTATTATCTAGGCTTTTCTCTAGGAATCCTTCTTTAATAATTCTAGACGAAGCGACTACTCATATGGACCATGATATAGAAACTCAAATCCTCGCTAATATACATAACCACCTCGATTCGAGTTCCATATTAATTGCTTCCTCTCACAACACTCTCCCCGCAATTAAATTCAACAAAATTTATGAGGTTTCATCAGGAAACCTAGCTGAAATTACTGTAGACTTATAAAAGAACCTAATCGAATCAGTGTTTTGCAGTACTAATTCCATGAATTCATTCAAAATACATAACCATACTATCGGCTCTGATGGCTGTTTCATAATTGCAGAGATTGGACAAGGTCACGATGGTAGTTTAGGAACGGCCCATGCTTATATAGACGCTGTAGCAAAAGCTGGAGCTAATGCTATCAAATTCCAAACTCATATAGCATCAGCTGAAAGCACACCTCTAGAGCAATTCAGAATAAATTTCAGCAAGCAAGATAATACTAGATATGAGTATTGGCGACGGATGGAATTCACCCCTTCACAGTGGGAAGGGTTATACGATCATTGCCGAGAAGTAGGTATCGTTTTTTTAAGTTCTCCTTTTTCGGAACAAGCAGTAGAATTACTAGACAATCTCGGTATGGAAGCATGGAAAATCGCATCAGGTGAAATTACTAATCTTCCTATGCTCCAAAAAATCGCTTTAACTGGTAAACCTATTTTAGTATCCACAGGAATGAGCGATATGGAAGAAATCCAAAACACTTTAACCTACCTGTCACAATATGAGGTGCCACTATTACTATTTCAAACCACTACTGCATACCCGTGCCCTCCCGAAAAAATTGGGTTAAATAATATTGAAGCTTACAGGAATACATTCGGAATCCCTGTGGGATTATCAGACCATTCAGGAACAGTATTCACCGGGCTCGCTGCAGCAACATTAGGCATAGATATGTTAGAGACACACGTCACATTCTCAAAAGACATGTTTGGTCCCGATGTAACCGCATCAATCACAATATCCGAATTGGCATATTTAGTAGAAGGTATTCGATACATAGAGACAATACAAAATAATCCTGTAAACAAAAATGATATCTCGGAAGAGCTCAAACCATTGAAAGCTTTATTTGCCAAAAGTATAGTTGCGAACCACAATCTAGAGAGTGGTCACATATTGACCGCAGAGGATTTGGCATTCAAGAAACCGGGAACCGGGCTAGCTCCTGAAAATGTTATGTCCTTATTAGGCAGACAGCTAAATAAAAATATTGAAACAGACCGGCAATTATCTTATGAGGACATAGACTAGAAATCATGAAAACACCTCAAATATTAGGTATAATTCCTGCCCGTGGTGGTTCAAAATCGATTCCTAACAAAAATATCATTGACTTACATGGCAAGCCACTCATAGCGCATACCATAAACGTTGGGAAAAATACTCCTTCAATTAACAGACTAATAGTGAGCACCGATTCAACTGAGATCGCTGACGTCAGTTCAAAATATGGAGCTGAAATTCCTTTTATTAGGCCTTCCTATTTGGCTGAAGATGATACTCCAGACCTCCCCGTCTTCATACATTGCCTAGAATGGCTCATTGAAAATGATAATTACATACCTGATTTAATAGTCCAGTTAAGACCCACAAACCCCTTTAGAAAATCTTTGGTAATCGAAAGCTGCATTCAAAAAATGATCAAAAACCCCAAAGCTGATGCCTTAAGGGTAGTCACTCCTTCTACTGTACACCCATATAAAATGTGGGTCGTGGATGAGGATCAACAGTATCTGGGTCCTTTAATCAAATCTGACATTTCTGAGCCATATAATTTACCGAGACAGTCTTTGCCAGAAACATTCCAATCATTCGGATATGTGGACGTTATTAGGCCAGACACAATACTAAAAAAACGATCTATGACAGGTCAACATATCTTATCTCACATATTAAAAGATGTGATTGTCATGGATATAGATGACTGGCAGGATCTTGAATTTGCTAGATTTTTAGCTGATAAACATCTAACAGAGGACTATAATTAAATGATTCAACTACCCTATGACCTTCAAAACTTTGTCACACGGCCTGCACCAACGATCATAGCAGAAATAGGCTGCAACCATATGGGTGATTTAGAAAGAGCTAAATCCATGATCAAAATCGCAAAAGAGCAATGTGATGTACAATACGCAAAATTTCAAAAACGCAATCCCAAAGAGTTGCTTAGCGAAACACAATATCAGTCTCCTCACCCCGTCCCCGCTAATTCATACGGGGAAACTTATGGAGCTCATAGAGAATTCCTGGAATTCACCCAAGAACAACACCACGAACTTCTCAATTACTGTAAGACAATTGGTATAGGATACAGTTCTTCCGTATGGGACATGACATCCGCCATACAGATAACTGAAATAAATCCTCCCCTCATAAAAATTGGTTCTGGAACAAACACTCATTTGGAATTAGTTAATTACCTCTGTAAGAACTATAACGGAGAAATACACGTTTCCTTAGGCATGACAACAACGGAGGAAGAAAAACGGCTAATAGATATCTTCAACAAACATAAACGCCTTTCAGACCTTGTCCTTTACCACTGTACATCAGGTTATCCAGTGCCTCCTAAAGATATATGTTTGTTAGGCATAAAACGATTAGTAGAGCAATATTCAAATTCTATCAAAGGCATAGGATTTTCATCACACTATGATGGCGTTGAACTAGACGGAGCGGCCTTTGTATTAGGAGCAGACTATATCGAGAGACACTTTACTCTAGATAAAAATTGGAAAGGGACTGACCACTCAGCATCGTTAGATCCGGAAGAACTGAAATTTGTCAGAGATAGCACCAAAATCGTTGCTGAGTCACTAACATTCAAAACTAAAGAAGTTATGGACATAGAAGTCTCCAACAGAGAAAAACTAAAATATATCCCATAGTTTCTGTGAAAAACGTAAAGACAGCAGCTCTATTGATAGAGCAAGGATTCGGGGCCCGATTATTACTACAATCAAAACTTCTCGACGAACTTATAAAACGCTCAATATCGCCCATAATACTAACTTCTGGGCCTAATACCATTAATAAGTATCTAACAGACAAGGGATATACTGATATACCTGTGCACCCCCTAGAAACGAAGTTGTATGAAGTAAAGAAATCTCAAATTATCTCAAGAATACTTCAATTCACTAGATTTCTCGCTCAAAAATCTCAGACCACTCTGGACCATTTAAAAATAGAAAAAGAAAACGCTTTATTATCTAAAAATACTAATACAAAAATTTTCTTATACATTGTAAGAACAGTAGTGAGGATAGCGAAATTCCATCATAAAATCATGTTCGCAATTATTAGACTAGAAAATAAATTTACGTTAACTCATGGCAATAGTATATTCTTTGATCGATACAAACCCGACATATTAATTACAACTAGTATTGGAACTTTTGATAATGATGCATACGTCATGAGAGAGGCTAAATCTAGAGGATTAAAGATCCTAACCTACGTGTTAAGCTGGGATAACACCTCATCCAAAGGATTTGGCACTAACTTATCAGACCACATAATAGTCTGGTCTCCTCAGATGCTCCAAGATTTAATGACTCTACATTACATACCTCAGGACAAAATCTCTATTGGAGGCGTACCTCATTTTGATGCCTATTCCAAGATCCATACAGAACTGTGGGATAAAGATAGGCTTTATTCAAAATTAAACATTGAACCAAACAAAAAAATAATCTTGTTTGGGAGTAAATCTCCTAACAATTTTTCTTCTAATCTTTATATAGCAAGACTACTGTGTGAGCTTTTTAATAATGACTCTGATCTCCAAGATTACCTGATAATATGCAGACTCCATCCGATTTATTTTAGATTCAATAGGACATCAGACGGCGAACATTTTGGGGAAGATTGGAATGAATTACAAGAAGAGTACGGTCCTGACACCATTATGATAGATTACCCAGAAATCACTGATAGTGATCTAAACTACTTCATGTCAGATAACGAGATACTTAAACTTGGTTCACTACTTAAACACAGTAAACTTTGTATAAATATGTTTTCCACTCTAAATTTAGAAGCTTCCATATTTGATGTGCCGGCCATAAACGTATGTTTCGAAGATCCTGATCTCAAAAAGGTCAATGCCAAAATTGCAAGGTACGACATAAGAATAGACGAAAGGCAAACGCACAACCAAAGAGTCATAAATTCCGGAGCGACTAAAGTTGTATACTCAGCACCAGAATTCATACACTCTATCAAGCAAGAGTTGCAATCACCTGAAGCCAAGAAAGCAGCACGATCTCGATTGGTCGCTTCAGAATGTCATACCAACATTGGTACGTCCTCCCAATATGCAGCTGATTTAATACAGTTTCTTGCCATCAATATTTAATAGACAATGCTTATTACCAAAATATTTACCCGATTTACAGATTCAGTATCTGCACGTCTATTCAATCTGAAAATATACTACTATTACACTGCCAGGCCTATTGGGATCAATCCACTTTATTACATACGCAAATGGAATGAATACAGCTGTAAAATCACATTGAAACACAAACATCCACAATTATATGAAATCATCAATGTTATGCTTGCCAAAAGTCAATCTACTGGTGCTGAATTCAGCGATTATTTGCATCTTTACAACTTTATCAATCGAACAAATCCAAAACATATTTTGGAATGCGGTTCAGGTGTTACAACCGCTGTGATTGCCTACTCAATCGAAATAAATCATCAAAACGACAAATCTTATCAAGGTCATCTAGTTACTATGGAAGAAGATCCTTTTTATTATGAGCAAATCAAGTCGATATTCCCTGATAACCTAAACAAACATGTGACCTTCATCCATTCAGAAAGGGTTGAAACCTCTTATGATGGGCACTTAGGTTCATCTTATTCGAAGATACCTCCTGCACCGTATGATTTCATGTTCATTGATGGCCCAACAGACAGGAAATATTTTGCTGATTTGAATTACCCAAAATGCTTTAATGCAGACATAATAAACCTAATTTCATCAGGCAATGAAACAATTGAAGCATTTTTGGATCAACGAATACATACCTTAACAGCCTTGAAAAAACTATTGCCTCACAATCGAATCACCTACAATCCAATTACAAAACTAAGCCACATATATCCTCTTTCTACAAATGATATCTAAAACATCAATCAAGCTATTTATCACAGATGTTGACGGTACCTTAACAGATGGGGGAATGTATTACACAAAAGATGGTGAATACATGAAAAAATTCAACACTAGAGATGCATTCGGGCTAAGATTACTGCAAGATGCTGGTATTCACGTAGCAATCATCACCGGGGAAGATTCGGATATAGTTAGAGCACGTGCAGCCAAAATGGGAATATCCAAAGTGTTCCTCGGAGTATCAAATAAATTACCACTAGTAGAAACTTTATGTTCAGAATTGAACATAGGATTGAATAATGTGGCATATATTGGCGACGATCTTAATGACCTCCAAGTAATTCAAAACGTGGGTTTATCATTTGCAGTAGCAGATGCTGAACCTCAAATTCAATCCAATGCAGGCATAACCACCTTAAAAAATGGTGGTCACGGAGCAGTAAGAGAAGCTGTGAACTACGTTTTGAATTTGAAGGATAGCTAGTTATGTGTGGAATTTCAGGAATAATTGGGAACACCTGGCATCTATCACAATTAGATGGCATGGTAACCTGTCAAACTCACAGAGGACCCGACTTTAATAATATTTTCACTAACGAAAGTCAATATGTAGGATTGGGTCATAATAGACTTAGTATCATAGATTTATCACCCGAAGCGAACTGTCCAATGCAAGACAATACAGGTAACCTCACTATAGTGTTTAATGGAGAGATTTATAACTATCTCGACCTTAAGTCCGACTTAAGAACATATAATTTTAAATCAAACAGTGATACGGAAGTTATCCTAGCAGCGTATACAAGATGGGGTACTGAGTGCACGAAAAAATTAATAGGAATGTTTGCCTTTGCAATTTGGGACGAATACAAACAACAACTTTTTTGTGCACGGGATAGACTAGGGATCAAACCATTCTATTATTATCATCTCGATGGGAAATTAATCTTTGGGTCAGAAATCAAATCAATATTAACAGCGGGGATTGAGCCACAGCCCAATTGGGAAGCGTGGGGAGATTATCTCAACTATGGTTATATGGACCATAATGATGAAACTTTCTTTAAACATATTTACTCACTAGCACCGGGTTCTCATTTACTATTCTCAAAAGGTGATATTAATACCAAAAAATACTGGGATCTCCCTCGTATAACTAACCAATTTGAAGAAGATCCCTATAACCATACATTGGATTACATATCATCTCTACTAGAAGAAATTATTCTTGACCATTTACAAAGTGATGTACCAATGAGTGTAAATCTATCTGGAGGCCTAGATTCTAGTTTGTTAGCCTGCATATTAGATAAACGATTAGATTCAACCGTCCCTATGAACTCTTTTACTAGTTCATTCAAAAATAAACAGTACGACGAATACCTTGCAGTTAAGGATTTAAAATTTAATAATCTTAATACCAAAAGCCATGTAACCAATCACGAATCCATTCCTGAATTAGCTGAAGAACTTATCTGGTACGAAGAAGCTCCTTTTGGGGGAGTTCCAACCCTTGCATATTTTGACCTCCATAAAAACATACGACAAAATGGATGCATAGTATCACTTGAAGGACAAGGATTAGATGAATTATTCGCCGGTTACGAGTACACATTAAATTACTATTACGCAGACATAATCAACCAACATGGCTGGAAACACTTGGAATCGCTAATAGAGAATAATCAAACCATAAAATCTAGAGTCCCGGCGATAAAAAAAATCATGGCAAATCAATCATTAAACATAAGCCACGATGGGACCCAACATTTGCACCATAAATCATTAAGCCCTGACCTATTGGCCCTTTCGAGTTCACCACCATCTTTTGAAACTCCTTTTGACGATCATCTAAGAAACATTTTATATAGGGATTTGAGATACACCAAATTACCACGAGTATTGCGAATGAACGATAGATTATCAATGGCGAACGGGATTGAGTTAAGAGTACCGTTTTTAGACCATAGATTAGTGGAATTCGCCTTTAAACTACCAAACAATCTGAAAATTAAGAACGATCAAGGTAAATCTATACTCAGAGAGTATGCAGAGACAATATCAGGAATCTCATGGACTTCCAGACCAAAAAAATCTATCGTCACACCGCAAACCCCTTGGCTACAAAATGAACTCCAAGAATGGGTGTTAGATACTATTAGCTCCAAATCATTTCAAGAGCGAGGATTATTCGATACTGACGCAGTATCTGATGCCTATCAAGTCTTTAGAAAAGGTAATCCAAAGAATTCATTCTATGTTTGGCAATGGATTAACACTGAATTGTGGTTCAAGACATTCATATCAAAATAATGCAAATAAATTAATATAACAGAGACATCGATATGACCAGAAAAATATGTGTAGTAATTACTGCTAGGCCTAGCTATGCCAGAATAAGATCCGCTCTATATGCTATACAAGATGATCCAAATTTAGAATTACAATTAATAATATCCGGATCTGCACTGCTTCCCAAATATGGGTCTGCAATAGACTTTATCGTGGAAGACGGTTTTGTCCCAGATGCTCAAATCTATCACATTGTTGAAGGAGAGACTTTATTATCATCTGCCAAGTCTACAGGCATAGCTGTGATCGAATTATCTTCTGAATTAAATAAATTAAAGCCTGATGCGGTAATAACAATAGCTGACCGGTACGAAACACTCGCAACAGCAATAGCCGCTTCTTACCTAAACATACCCGTGGTTCATATCCAAGGAGGTGAAATTACTGGGTCAATCGACGAAAAAGTTAGACACGCTGTCACCAAACTTTCCGATCTTCACTTCGTATCCACCAATAAAGCCTACGAAAGAGTTATAGGCATGGGCGAAAACCCTGAGTTTGTGCACGTAACCGGATGTCCATCAATAGATATTGCAAGAAAAATCCAGGAGCATCCTAGCATCGATTTTGACCCATTTATCAAGTATGGAGGAGTAGGAGAGACTTTTGATGTGTCACAAGATTACCTGATTGTAATGCAACATCCAATAACAACAGAACATCAAAATTCAAATGATCAAACACTAGCTACACTATCTGCTATCACTGAGTTGAACATTCCTGCATTTTGGTTCTGGCCTAACCCCGATGCTGGATCATCTGGTATTGCAAAAGAAATCAGAGTCTTCAGAGAACATCATAATAATTCAAATATCCATTTCATTATTAACATGTCGCCTGAAGATTTCTTGAAATTGGCAGTTTCAAGTTCTTGCATTATTGGTAATTCTAGTGTGGCAATCCGAGAATGTTCTTTTCTTGGAGTACCCGCTGTCAACATTGGCACCAGGCAATTCGGCCGGGAACGAGGTAATAATGTAGTTGATTGCGAACACAATTCTTCCCAAATCGTATCTTCTATACGTCATCAATTGCAAAGAACAGATATAACAAAAGATAATCTTTATGGTGATGGCACTGCAGGTAAAAAAATGGCAGATATATTAGCAACGTGTGAATTTAACATTAATAAAAGCTTAACTATTTGATGAAACAAGACCAATCAAAAATCTCAACTAATCTAGCCATAATTCCAGCTCGAGCGGGAAGTAAAGGGATACCCAATAAAAACCTATTAAAGATTGGAAGTAAAAATTTAATCGAACATGCTATATTTGCTGCAAAAAATAGCTCTTTACTTACCGATATCATAGTCACTTCTGACCATCCAACCATCTTGGAAATAGCTACGGGGCTTTCAATTGAAGTGCGACAAAGGCCGATTCATATGGCTCAAGATGATTCTCCAGTCGTTACCTGTCTTCAAGACGCAGTAAGCTTCATTGAGACCACCAAAAAAAATCAGTACCATAATGTTATTCTGCTGCAACCCACTTCCCCTATAAGAACAGGGAAAGACATTGACAATGTAATTCACCTGATGGACAAGAATCGAAGCATCGAAGGAGTAGTGAGTGTTTCGGAATGTGGTGTTTTTCTACCTGATCATCAATATTATTTGGAATATGACAATAACCTAAATAATGAAGTGTTAATCGCAATCAATGGGGAATCCAGCCAACGGATCCGTAGGCAAGAAATACCACAAAGTTATGTACGTAATGGTGCTATCTATGCGGCCAGAAGATCGATATTGATGGATGAAAATAAAATTATTGTGGATAAAAAAATAGCCTACGTTATGCCTAAGAAATATATATGCAACCTGGATGACTACGAAGACTTAGAACTTGCAAAAGTGATAGTCCCTGCATGGGAAAATAATCTACTATGATGAACATATTGAACAATGAACCTTCAGAGTACTCTACCCATGCAATAGAGATATTGCAAACAGTGGGTATATATTATGAAAATCCTACGAATGAGCCAATACAAGTAATCATTACACGCCTAAAAGAAGTAATTGATCATAGATTCCTAGACCGATTCCCCGATTTGAAATTCATTCTGACAGCTACCACAGGATTAGACCACATAGATCAATTAGAGTGCCAAAAACGAAGCATCAGGATCATTTCATTGCAAGGAGAATATCAATTCCTTCAATCAATACCTGCAACTGCAGAGCACACAATAACCTTAATGCTATCTCTATTCAGAAACATCCCATCAGCTGTAGCTGATGTCAAAAACGGCATTTGGAACAGAATGGAGCACAAAGGAAACGAGTTAAAAGGTAAAACCTTGTGTATATTAGGAATGGGTAGAATTGGTATACAAGTAGCGAACATAGCTTCTGCATTTGGCATGAACATCAGGTCATTTGACAATAAATATACTGGGGATTACTTCTCAAGCACCAATCTCAATGAAGCACTTAAAGGCTCAGATATCCTTTCAATACATCTTCCTTACAATCAGGAAACGCATGAGTTAATTGGCAAAAATCAAATATCTCAAATGAATTCAGGCATCCACCTTATAAACACATCGAGAGGGCAAATTATAAAAGAACCAGATATTGTAGATTGTTTATTAAATGGTAAGGTTAGAGGAGTCGCTGTCGATGTGCTAGCTACAGAATACGATCTGGGAAATAGTGCTTTATGGAACTACTCTCAAACTACCAATGACCCTCATGTAATCATTACTCCTCATATCGGAGGATGCACTTACGAATCTATGGCTGCCACAGAAGTATTTATTGCCAAAAAATTTCTTGACAGCTTGGACCGAGCGTAATAGTGAACGCGATCTTCATAAGCCAATCTGGAAGTATCAATATGTTCCATGATTTAGCATTGAAACTGCAACATCAAATTGACTTAAACAACATAGGACTCGCAGTATCCCATAGACGGTCAGTTGCAGACTTTCAAAAATCAAACCCAGGCAATCAATTAGATAAATTCCAAATCCTTGCAGAATGGGAAATTACCAATGATTACCAGAATACCCAAGTTGACTACGAACTATTAGACCATTATCAGAAGATATTAAACATACCAAACTTTTGGGATGCAATAATATCGGACCGGAGACTAATGCAAAACATTAGAGCAACTTATTTTCAAGATTACAGGTCTCCTTACACTCACACCGAATTATTGCAGATATTACAAACGGCCCTAATCCGGGTAGAAAAATTCTTCAACAGCGTTCAGCCCAAAGTCGTAATCTCTTTTATATGCGTTACCTTAACAGAATACCTTATCCACCTCTTTGCGAAATCGAGAGGCATCCAAATTCTTAACATAAGAACAACCAGAATAAAAGACTTCATGGTGTTCAGTGATGACATACAAGAACCTTCAAATAGAATCCAGAAACAATATGAAGACTTTAGGACCACGCCTATAGAAAAGGAACTTACTGAGCAAGCAGAAGCAATCTATAAAGATTTAGTAAAAGGGATTTTCCAATACGAGGGCGTGGGAATCAAAGTAACTCGTAGGATTCATACCATAATCCTTAAAAACTTTATACGGATTATAAAATCCCCCAAAGTAATCAAAATACTCTTCCAAGAATTTTCAATTAAATTTGGAAGATTGAGAGATCGTCACGACCCTGGTCTTATAAAACCAATGTTCCATAACTGTTTGTATAAGCCACTACTAAAACAACTTATCAAAATAAACTTACGTAATAGGTATGTCAATGCCGCTGAATTATCTTCACATAATTTCGCTTTTTTCCCTCTACATCTAGAGCCAGAAGTTGCTTTGCTGGTATATGGGAGATATAACACCAACCAAATTGAAGTTATCCGTAATATCGCCTCAAGCCTACCTACTGGAATGGAATTGTTAGTGAAAGACCATCCTAAATCCATCGGAAGACGTACTTTAAGCTATTACACCAAGATCCTTGAGATACCGAATTGCAAGTTAATCGATCCTAATGTGCCTACAGACCCAATAATTAATCATAGTAAATTAGTATTAACTATTGGAGGTTCTGCCGGCTGGGAAGCTATCATAAAGCGGAAGCCTGTAGTAATTTTCGGGAATACTGCTTATCAGTTCCTCCCTTCTTCTATGGTAATTAAAATACGTAGTTTCCATGATTTAAGTGAATCAATACAGAACATTCTATACAACTATCAATATAATAAAAAATCAGTTATCCGTTATCTTGCTTCAATCATATCGCAGTCACAAAGTTTAAATTTTTATTCAACATTATTGAATCGCGACGGTGTAGCTAAAGGTAGTGAACAACACGGAAGCGAGCGTAAAGAATGGAATGACCAAATCACACTACTTGCTGAATATACTCGTAAATGCATTACCAATGCTTAGTAGCAACACTAACATAGAGTTACTAGTGGACTATGATGGAGCTAGTCTTGGAGCATATAGTGAAGAAGGAACTAGCCTGACATGTGCACTATCTGAAGAACCTCTGGTCGATATCGACTACGAGATCCATGACTATAATCTTCATTTCAATTTTGGCCTATCCAACCATTCGGAGGAACATAAGCAAATCAAAGTAATAATCCAGCAAACCGATAAAAAACCTATCCCTGATGCTATATGGTCCTCAACTTCTCCAAGTAATTGCTTTCTCGAGTCCAAAGTAGAGGTTACTAAATGTCCTGCTGGATATGCTTTTACTGTAGATTTACCTCCTATGAGTAAACGGTATTTTTCAAATACTATGTGGAAACCTTTGAAAAATATTACCTTAAAATTCGATGAATATGTGAAATCAAATTATATTCACAAATTAAACTATGGCAAAAGTGTCTTAGGACACGATCTAAACGCATTTACCTTATATTCCAAACGAAACGAGAAGTTACCCCTGATATGTATCAGTTCTGGGATTCATCCTGCTGAAGGAGATACAATTTCGACCGTCGCAATAACAGAATGGCTTCTTAATGAAGGTAATCATCATAATAGTGCGTTTGATTTCATGATTATCCCTGTACTTAATCCAGATGGATTTATAAGCGGGAAAAACGGATGTAATCATAACGGAGTCAATTTCTTTTGGGATTTCCAAAAATATAACATCCAGGCTTGCCCAGAGGCACATTATTTATGGAATCTTTTCCAAACTTCACCTCCCAATATTTATATAGATTTCCATTCATATACTACCCAAGGGCAATCCAAGCAATTTGGCCCTTATCTTAAGAACCCTGTTTTATATACTTCAAAAAACACTAGACATATATCATTAGAATTATCTAAAGAACTAGAAAAAATCCCCAACAGTAGATCTCAAATATTACTATCTCCAGCTTCATTACCATACAACATGACAAAAGAATTCAACACTATAACTTTTGCCAAATACCACTTGCACCAAGGTTACGGAATTAATCATATGAGGGATCTATCAGTCGAAGTAATAGAAAAGATCATTAAATCCAGCTATGGTTGTGATTTCACAACACAAATCCTGCAACCCTACGGCCCTTTAAAAAGAACGTTTAATGAAATAATAAAGCAAACATTATATGTACAAAGATACTACCTACCTAAGAAACTCAAACGCTTACTGGAGAAACACTGAAACTTAATATTATATTCTGGTCTGATTCTGTTATACCTTCCAAAGCAGCCAATTCAATCCAAGTGGTGAAAATGTGCGATGCCATTAAGGGATGCGGCCATCAAGTGACTCTATACGCAAAAAAACCTAATTCCCAAACTTCACCTATACTCTTTCCATTAAATGAAATCTACGGCATAGAAAATACTTTTAAAATTGTCACATATAAAGCATTATCAATGGTTAGGAATATAAATTATGACTTATCAGTACTATTACAAGTGTTAATCAACAGACCTAATCTGGTCTATACAAGGAGTTTACGAGCATCTTATTTATGCCAATATATCAAACAAAATAATGTTCTTGAATTGCACTCCATTCCAAATACTCTGTTTAACAAGTTTATGCTCAAATCATTAACTAGAAAAAAATACCTGAATTTCATCGTAACAATATCCCTGTCTTTGAAAGAAAAATTATTACAACAACATCCTTATTTAAAAGAAAACAATATTTTTGTCCACCATGATGCTGTAGATATACAAAGGTTGTCCCTAAAGACCGATATGACAACACAGACTAAGTCTTCATTAGAAATTCACTCAAACTCAAAAATCGTGCTATATGTAGGGCATTTGTATGAAGGGCGAGGGATAAACATAATTCACAAGTTAGCAAAAAAATTACCTCACATACATTTTCTCATCGTGGGAGGAGAACAAGCCGACGTCTCTTACCAGCAATCAATATCCTTGAAAATGAACATAGACAATTTGACCTACACAGGATTTATCCCTAATAACCAATTGCCTCAATACTACCAAGCAGCGGACATACTGATAATGCCATATCAACGAAAAGTATCGGTATCCGGAGGAGGTGACACCTCTACATGGATGAGCCCTATGAAAACTTTTGAATATATGGCCAGCAACAAACCCATCATCGCAAGTGACCTCCCAGCTTTACGAGAAGTATTAAATGAAACAAATTCTATTTTAGTTGAACCAGACAACATACAGGATTGGAAATTTGCTGTAGAAAACGCACTGACAAACTATCAAATGGCTAATAAAATAGCTTTGAACGCACTGCAAGATGCGCAAGCAAATACCTGGCAATCTAGGGTAACCAGAATATTAGAGAATTACAAAGTATGAAAACGATTATTTTAGCAGGCGGACTCGGCACTCGGCTCTCCGAAGAAACGAGTGTTCGGCCAAAACCAATGGTGGAAATTGGAGATAACCCTATCTTATGGCACATTTTAAATATTTATGGACATTATGGTCATGATGACTTCTATATTGCCCTTGGATACAAAGGTGAGCAAATAAAACAATATTTTATCAACTACAATTTATTTGAGGACGATATAACAGTAAATTTAAAAACCGGAGAAACTGATTATGTCAAACAAACCCGGAAAAATTGGGTTATTAATCTTATAGAAACAGGTAAAAACACTGAAACAGGTGGCAGGATTCTTAAATTAAAAGAACACATCGGTAAAGAAACATTTCTAATGACATATGGGGACGGGGTCGCAAACATAGATATTGACGAACTTATAAAATTTCATAAATCTCATGGCAAATTGGCAACTATTACTGCTGTTAGACCTCCATCAAGGTTCGGACGACTTGAATTTGACGGAGATTCTGTAATTTCATTTTCTGAGAAACCACAAATAGGAGAAGGCTGGATTAATGGAGGATTTTTTGTCCTTGAACCCAAAATTTTTGACTACATAAAAGATGACGCAACTATATTTGAACGAGAACCACTGGAAAAATTAGCGCAAGATAACCAATTGCAAGCTTTCAAACATGAGGGGTTTTGGCAACCCATGGACACTTTAAGAGAATTAAGATTACTAAAAAGCATGTGGGATTCAGGCAATGCTCCATGGAAAATTTGGTGACCGATAAATATAAAAACTTATTAGGTCTAAATATCTTGGTTACGGGTGGAACTGGTGTGATTGGTTCGTGGCTTGTAAAAACACTTATCGATCTAAAATTAAATACCGTATTATTACTATGGGGAAATAACGAAAATCCCATACTAAAAAAACATGATATCTTAAGTAATACAACTAATATTCAAGGTTCTTTAACCAACATAGAACTATTAAAATCCATAATCAAAGATAATAATATAAACCTTGTCTTTCATTTAGGCGCTCAAGCCATCGTAGAAACTGCTGCTCAAGATCCGCTTACAACATTCGAACATAACATCAGGGGAACATATAATCTATTAGAGGCATGCAGACTGCATATGGACAGTATAAATGCTATTGTTGTGGCATCTAGTGACAAAGCTTACGGGACCCATCAAATTCTTCCTTACACCGAAACAACAAATTTAGACGGGATCTATCCTTATGAAGTGTCTAAAACATGCACTGATTTACTAGCTAGGTCTTATGCAATAACCTATAAAATGCCAATATCAATTGCTAGATGTGGAAACGTGTATGGAGGCGGAGACCTAAACTGGAATAGAATAATTCCTGGCACTATCAAAGATCTAATACATAATCAGGCGCCTATCATTAGAAGCGACGGAACTCATCTTAGAGATTACATATACGTTAAAGATATTATAGCTGGATACCTCACTTTAGGTTCTGTAACAGTATCTGGACTAGAATATGGTCAAGCTTTTAATTTTGGCAACAACTCTCCAATATCAGTACTTGATTTAGTAAATATGATCACTACCGCTATGAACATATCACATTTGGAACCGATTATAACTAACACTGCTAAAGGGGAAATCCATTCACAATACCTAGACAGCACGAAAGCGAAACATGATTTAAACTGGGAGCCATCATATTCCCTTGAGCAAGGACTAAAATCCACTATTGAATGGTATACAGAATTTCTTTCCTAAGTCATGGACAATAACAAACAACAAGATATTAAAAACCAAATCTTTGATTTGGCCAGATTATATTTCGATATGACTTTTCCTGCAAAACAATTTGAATGCGGCAAAGATTACATTCCTGTATCAGGCAAAGTATTAGATTCCTCAGAATTAATAAATAGCATTGATGCTTCTTTGGATATGTGGCTCACATCCGGTAGGCATGCTCAATTATTTGAACGCAACTTAGCTAGATTTATGAACTCCAGACACGCTGTACTCTGTAATTCCGGCTCATCTGCCAATTTATTAGCTTTGACAGCATTAACTTCGGATAAATTGGGTGTCCAGAAACTCTCCCCCGGAGATGAAATCATAACAGTAGCAGCAGGATTTCCCACCACTGTAAACCCAATAATACAGAACAATCTGATTCCTGTATTTATAGACATAGAACTGAGTTTTTACAATCCATCTATAGAATCTATCATTCAAGCCATTGGACCAAAAACAAAAGGCATATTTATAGCCCATACATTAGGCAACCCATATGATTCGATAGCTATACGGGAGATAGCAGATACCCATAATCTATGGTTCATAGAAGATAACTGTGACGCCTTGGGTTCATCTATAAATGACCAACTTACAGGCACTTTTGGAGACCTTTCAACACTAAGTATGTATCCCGCTCACCATATCACCACAGGAGAGGGAGGATGCGTATTTACAAATAATCCATCGCTAAAAGTTATCGTAGAATCTTTTCGGGAATGGGGGCGAGATTGCTGGTGTGAACCCGGAAAAGATAATACCTGCGGGAAAAGATTTGAATGGCAATTCGATGAATTACCCTTTGGATATGACCACAAATATGTATACTCACATATAGGTTACAATCTCAAAATGACGGATTTTCAAGCCTCCATAGGTAATGCTCAATTACAAAAACTGCAGGATTTCATAAATAAAAGAAAATCCAATTTCAATTATTTGCATCAGAAAATGAAGACACTAGAAGATCATTTGCTACTTCCCAAGTCAATCGTTAATAGTAATCCTTCGTGGTTCGGATATCCAATTACACTGAAACCAAACTGCAATTTCACACGAAGAGATATCACAACCCATTTAGAAAACTCTAAAATAGGTACTCGGTTGCTATTCGGGGGCAACTTACTCCGCCAACCCGCCTATCGTACAATCGAAAGAAGGCAAATAGGGAATTTGGAAAATACAGACATTGTAGCAGAGAATACATTCTGGATAGGAATATATCCCGGCATTTCCAAAGAAATGTTAAATTACTCGTATGACACGATAGCCAAGTTTGTTAACTCACACTAAGTTAATAGCCTTGAACTCCATGAGTCCGGTCAGCATCTAATGCTTATATCAATCATCCTTTGTTCTTACAACGAAACAGGTCGAATACAACACGCAGTTCACCAACTACAGCAAGAATTAGCATCCGTAAAATTCCAATATGAACTCATTTTCGTAGACAATGCATCTACTGATGGAACAAGAGAATGGATTGAATCTTTACCCGACATAAACACAATAAAAATATTAAACAGAACCAACATAGGTAAAGGAGGATCAATACGACTTGGTTTGGAAGCATCTAGTGGGGAATATGTAATAATCCATGACCCTGACCTCGAATATGATGCAAAAGATATACCGGCTTTATTAAAAAACGCTCTAGACAATAATGCTCAATTAGCATTAGGGAGTAGAGTCCTGGGCGGTGAAGATATATCTTACAAATACTTCCAGAATTACATAGGAGTTGCAGTCCTTACAAAAATCATAAACATATTATTTAGAAGTCAAATAACTGACCCAGCTACAGCTTTGAAAATCATGGAGAGTCATTTCATAAAATCCGTAGTATTAACTGATACTGGATTCAACTTAGACTTCGAAATTGTTGTTAAAACACTCAAATTAGGAGGGCTAATAAGTGAAACTAGGATCTCTTACTATCCTAGAACTAAAGCCGAAGGAAAAAAGTTAAAAGCCTGGAAAGATGGATTAGCGTCTTTAATCACAATTCTAAAATGCAGATTACAATCCTCAAAGAAATTTACGCAATCATAAATTACATACAATACAATATTTTTAAAGCTTTACTGAACAGAAATGTTCAATTGCTAATCGGATTATTCTTAGTAAGCGCCTTTATTAGAATCCTATTTTTAGAACTATACTGGCCAGATACGAATATAACCTGGGATGATGAACCAGACTATGTAACCTTAGCCGAATATATAAAATCAGGACAGAGTTGGATCAATGCAGAAACTCCCAATACAAGACCTGTCCTTTTAAGCTTAATCATTAGCCCTTTACTAGATTTGGGTACGCATACAATCAGAATTTCACTAGTCCTTATCTCTTCTCTAACCCCCATATTTGTGTACTATCTTAGCAAAAAAGCTTTTGGACTTAATAAAATTCAAGCATTACTACCTTCCGCAGTCTGGGCATTCTATCCCCCTGCTATTTGGTATTCAGGGCTCATACTCACAGAATCATTAACATCTTTACTCGTAACAATCACGGCTTTATGTCTAATAAACTTGAAAGAATCATCAAAAACGTATTTTGTGATTCTAACTGGCATAACCATGGGATGCCTAATCTTAGCACGATCATCTTATGTTTATTTACCCATTTTCATTATTACTGCAAGCATATGTTCTAAAGTTTTATTTAAAACAAAATTAATAGATATAAAAAGCATAGTAGTAATTGTAGTAACAATCGGAATTATCACGTCCCCTATAATAATACGAAATTACAACACAATCGGTTCTATCCTGCCTATTGAATCCCGACTTCCTTATGGATTAGTGTTATCTAATGGAGATCTGTCTAGTCCGGTTATAAAACAAGGTGGATACGACAAACTTAGTCCTGCCATGGTAAAACTAAGTGAGCTGAGTAATCTTGAAACCTCATACTCTGATTTAGTTGAATTTGCCAAGTCCACAGTCTTCAATGAGTTAAGAACAAACTCATCCATGATCCCACAAATTCTAGTCAATCGAACTTTTAATTATTGGGGAAGTAGACCAGATCCATTTGATCCTAGGATTACAATCAACGATATAATTTTAGGAATAATTTGGATCCCAATATTAATAGCTTTTTCATTCGCTGTACGATTTTATAGAAGCTCTAATTTTTGGTTTTTTATGATTTTAATTTTATATTCTTATCTTACTACGATGATATTTTGGTCATCTCCTAGATTCAGATTTCCTTCTGATAGTTTAATCATAATATTAGCTTCTGTTTCTATACTCAAATGGCAACCATCAATAATGAAATTTATAAGAATTCCCAATAAATATAATAATGATTGATTGGAAGACCCCAGAATTACTTTCCTATAGGAAGTTACCTGTGTTGGTTACCGGAAGCACAGGATTCATTGGAAATAGGCTAATAGAAGTGCTAAATATATTAGATGCTAATATTACCCAAATAGCTAGAAGGCAACAAAAAAATGATCCACGTGTTTTAAAATGTGATTTGAGCGATTATGAAGCTTGCCAAACTCTAATCCAAAGTAAATCTTTCAAAATAATATTCCATGCTGCAGGATGGGTTTCAAGTGACATTTCAATGGGCAATGTAAACAAAGCCAATAAGAATAATGTAATAGCAACTTTGAATCTGTTGGAAGCAGCAACAAATGCGGCAAAAAGCCCTAAGATAGTCATACCTGGATCAATATTAGAAAATTCTGACATCAAAAATCCCTATACAGTATCCAAGTCGGCTGCCTCCCTATATGCTGATCTGTATAGTAGTAATTACAACGCAGATATTTCCAAATTAATGATCTGCCTCACCTATGGTCCTCACCAAAAGTTAAATAGTTTGGTTCCGTACACTATTAACTCATTAAACATTGCAAGAGGTCCTATTAAACTAAAACTAAATCGTTACTTAGATATACTATTTGTAGATGACCTAATACATGCACTATTAAAAGCGGGATTGGCTATGAAACCTGTAAAACCAATATACATAGGGACTAATCAACTTTTAACAGTTAAAGATATAACAACCTTGATAGCAGAATTAATGGGTAAAGACCCTAATTTAATCGAATTCGAATCAGATGATTGTAGATATGAAACGATTCTCAAGCCAAAGCATTTGGAAGATGCCAAAACATCACTCGACTGGACTCCTAATTGGTCTCTATCCCAAGGTCTAGAAAAAACTATCGATTGGTATGTTAATGAGGGTCAGATCTAATGAGAATCTTGCACGTGGCTGATTACGTAATGCCTACTATGGGTTATCAAGAATTTATTTTACCCAAATGGAACTCTAAAAATAGTAACGAAGTGCACATTATTACATCAGATAGATATACACCCATACCTGACTATAACACTACGTGGAAGTATATCCTTGGTCCACGCCATGTTGGAGTATCTACACAAATAATTGATGGCGTAACAATTCACAGACTTCCTGTTAAATTGGAATTCAGGAGGAGAATTTGGTTGTCTAAACTCCAGACAAAGGTTTCAGAAATCAATCCTGATGTAATATTTTGCCATGGAACCAGTTCTCCTCTCGCTTTTTCATTGACCAAAATATCAAGAAAGTTAAAAATCCCACTAGTTCTAGATAACCATATGGCTTATGTAGCACAAGGATCTGGGCTCCTAGCAAACATTTATTATATGTTTCTCAGGCGAATAACTAAACTTTATTTAAATCCATATGTGTCCTACTTCCTAGGTATGAGCGAAGAGTCATGTGATTTTATGATTACACAACAAGGGATAACTCCCCAGAAAGTACAAGCGCTTGATTTTGGAGTTGATACAGATATATTTGGATTAGATAACACACTAACTATGGAAAAACGTACCCTATATAACATCCCCGCTAATGCTGTAGTCGTGATGCAAACTGGAAAATTATCCAAAGAAAAAGGAACTGAAGTGTTAAGTGAAGCCATGTTACAGCCGATGCGGTCCAATCCTAATCTGTGGTTAGTATTGGTAGGTGGTGGAAATCCCACATATTTAAATCAGTGCTTAGAACCTTATATCAAGTTCAATATATCCAATAGAGTAGTGATAATCCCCTTTGTTCCATTCACAGAATTACCTTCAATAATGAAGATGGCAGATATATGTGTATATCCAGGAGAGTCGTCATTAAGTTGCATTGAAGCTTCTGCATGTGGCATTCCTGTGATTATTACTGATCTACCATGGGGGCAAACTAGAGAATCTTTAGGCATTGGTACCTGTTACAAAACAGGGGATCCTGGAGATTTACAATTAAACTTGCTTAAGCTTATAGAATCCCCAACTTTGCGGCAGCAATTAGGAGAAATAGCACGTAACTCAGTTATGACGATGTATTCATACAAAACAATATCTCAACATGTAGAAACAATTTTACAAGAGGCAATAGACCAATATGTCTAACCACAAAAGAATCTTGCACATAGTTGGGGCCCGACCCAATTTCATCAAAGTTGGGCCATTAATCAAAGCGATACAAAGACGCTTGCCTGCAGGGCAACAGCTTTTAGTACATACAGGTCAACATTTCGACTCCAATATGTCAGATATCTTCTTTGAACAATTAGGAATCCCCTATCCGGATATCAACTTAGAGGTTTCACAGGGTAGCGCACTAGTCCTTTTATCTGAAATGATCTATCGTTTAGAAGATCCTATTAAAAACTTTTCTCCAGATTGTATAGTAGTCTACGGAGATACAAACTCCACACTCGCTGGAGCCTTAGCTGGATCTAAGCTCAATATACCAATTGCCCATGTTGAATCTGGTTTAAGGTCACGAGACAATACTATGCCTGAAGAAATCAACCGCGTTATAACTGATCATACATCTTCCTATTTGTTCACTCCATCAAAGGACGCAACAGATAACTTATTGGCAGAAAATATAGATTCCGACAAAATATATTTTGTCGGTAACATTATGATTGACACACTAGTCTCTTCCATGGGACAAATAAATAAGTCTCAAATACTGAACACACTAGAATTACGTCCATCTGATACCTCTGAAGTTAAACCATATAACGTGCTAACTTTGCATAGACCTTCAAATGTAGATAACACTGAGTCCTTGACCAAGTTAATCGATTCAATAATGAATATACCTTCTAAGAATCCTACAATATTTCCAGTCCATCCCCGATCACGAAATAAAATTGAAACCATTATAAATAATCTCAAAACAGACAAAATCATATGTATAGAACCTTTAGGATACATTGAGTTTTTATGTCTGGTTCAGCATGCCAGCCTAGTAATAACAGACTCAGGAGGCATCCAAGAGGAAACCACTCATCTAGGAACTCCTTGCATCACTCTTAGAACTACAACAGAAAGGCCTATTACGATTAGTGAAGGAACCAATACTCTAATTAATCCCACCGAGCCAAATTTGACTCAACGGATTGTTGAGGCAATCAACTCCCCAAAAAGTAACCCGCCAAGCATACCCGAATTATGGGATGGTAAAACCGCTGAAAGAATTACGGAGGCATTGATTGGGTAACAATATTCATATTTTACCCAAAATCCTGTTTGCTGATCCTAGTCAAATCCCTGGCGGACCACAGCAAGTAGGGATTACTATCCTAAAAAACCTAAATAAAACAAAATATGATCTGATCGTTGGTAGCCCTACTGAAGACCATCCCATGGCTAAATCAGTTTCATTTCGATATTCCCCAGAAATCTACAATATCGGCAAACCCAAAATATCAAAGAATTCCTTGGCACACTTATAAACTTACCAGTGAATATAATATCTTTATGTAAATTTATAAAAAAATACAACATTGACCTTATACATTCAAACAATGAGATATGTTTCACAACATTATTAGCAGCTCGTATCACAAAAACCCCCCATGTTATTCATGTCCATGGACTAGGTTTCTCTAACTCAATATTTAGGTTTATCTTCGGGGCAATCATTAATATTTGTTGCGATAAAATTATTGCCGTATCCAATGCTGTTGCGAGAAAGCTTATAGAGGTAGGAGTTGACCAAAAAAAAATTGTAGTTTCTTACAACGGGATCGATACTAACATATTCAAACCTACTAAAAAAACACAATACGCTCACACTCAATTCGGGATAGCTAAAGAATCGTCTATCGTAGGTATGATAAGTGCATTGGACCCTCGAAAAGGCCATGAATTATTTATTAAAGCAGCTAAATACACTATAAGACATAACCTAAAAATTCATTTCTTAATTGTAGGTGATCATTCTCAGCATCAAATAGAATACAAACATCACTTAATCGAAATGATAGATGAATTCGGATTAAATAATCACGTTACATTTACTGGTTATCAAAATAATATACACAAAATATTAAACTCTATTGACCTGCTGATTCAGCCGTCTGTAACAGATGCTGGGCCCTTAGTACCACTAGAATCTATGAGTTGCGGCACACCAGTAATCGCAACAGACGTTGGAGGTAACCCAGAAGAAATCCCGCAAGGATACACTGGACTAATCATACCTCCAAACGATCCAGTATTACTCAGTCAATCGATTATTAAATTGATCCAAGATAAAGATCTAATGTTGAAAATGAGGCATAATGCTCGTAAGTGGGCAAAAACTAAATTCGATTCGAGATTACTTACTGATAACATAGAAGCTATATATGATGAAATACTTGAACAGCAGTAGCATACGGGGTAAATCAGAATGTTAATTTTAGGATTAAATGCCTATAATGCTGATGCATCCGCAGCGATTCTAACAAAAGGGGAGCTCACTGCAGCAGTCGAGGAAGAAAGATTCAGTAGAATAAAACACTCAGCAGGTTTCCCTTATGAGAGTGTAAAATTTTGCGTGGAAGCATCTAACTATCAAGCTGTTGACCTATCCCATGTTGCTATATGCAGAAACCCCAAAGCTCATTTTTGGAAAAAAGTAATGTTCACTTTATTAAATCGGCCAAATCCAGCAGGAGTGATAGATAGGCTAAAAGCCAATGCCAAAGTACTAAGTCTACAAGATGAACTTCAACAAAGCCTGAACATACTCAGTCCTGACTTTAACCCAAAACTTCATAAAGTAGAGCATCATAAAGCTCATATAGCAAGCGCTTTCTATGCTTCCCCTTATGAAGAATCTGCCGTTTTTTCAGTAGATGGATTTGGGGACTTCGTCAGTGCTATGTGGGGTACTGGAGTAGGCAACAAATTACATATAGACGGAGCCGTCAAGTTCCCTCATTCCCTTGGTATCTTATACACAGCAATAACACAATACCTTGGACTAACCAAATTTGGTGATGAATACAAAACAATGGCTTTAGCAGCGTACGCAGATGCAAACAAACTTGATTTCTTCAGAAAACTTGTGACTACCGACGACAATAGAATTGGATTCCAAATGGATCTAAGATATTTTACCCATCATAAGAACGTTAATAGCATGCAATGGCTAGAAGGTGAGCCAATAGTTGATACCCTATACTCGCAAAACTTAATTACAGCTCTTGGTCATCCTCCGAGGCATTATGAAGACAATATGAGTGAATTTCATTATGAAGTAGCTGCTTCCTTGCAAAGGCGTCTAGAAGAAGTTGTATTCGACATGCTTAACAAACTTCACAAAAGGACTGGTCTGAAAAAATTAACCATGGCAGGAGGTGTAGCGCTCAATTGCACTATGAATTCAAAAATTCTAGAGCAAACGCCTTTTGAAGAGTTATACATACAACCTGCTGCATGGGATGGGGGTACCTCTCTAGGATCAGCATTGTACGTGTGGCATGACATATTGGATAATCCTAGAGTACAACCAATGGAACACGCCTATTGGGGCCCCTCATATGACAGGAATCAAATCTCCGAAGTTCTAGAAACGTATATAGAAAAAATTAATAAATCCGGGAAATCTATCACCGAGATTTCAGATCTAAATGAACTTTGCAAAATGACAGCGAAGCAAATATCCGAGGGAGCTATCATTGGATGGTTCCAAGGTCGAACGGAATTTGGTCCAAGAGCTTTAGGTAACCGAAGTATAATAGCTGACCCAAGAAGATCTGACATGCGAGAAATATTGAATGAACGCATCAAACTAAGGGAAACTTTCAGACCGTTCGCACCCTCAATACTGGAGGAATATGTATCTGAATACTTTGACACTGATGGTCCCGCACCCTATATGCTAATAAATGCAAATGTTAGACCAGAAAAAAGAGATATCCTACCAGCTGTTGTTCACATAGACGGCACCAGCAGGATACAAACAGTTTCCCAAGCTTCAAACCCGCGGTATTGGAATTTAATTAATGAATTTAAGAATATTACTGGAGTCCCTATAATTTTGAACACATCATTTAATGAAAATGAGCCTATCGTATGTACTCCAACAGAAGCCCTAGAATGTTTTCTAAGAACCGACATGGATGTCCTTATATTGGGAGATTTCGTCATTAAATAAGATCCCTGTGTTGAATTATTCTCTTAAACATTCGGCAAGATTTCCTAATCTCAGAGCATTGATGTGGGATGACACTAAACTGTACTGCTCTCGTGGTTATAGGATCCTATGTTATGACACAGAATTACCCAAGCAAAATTGGGGTCCGGTAGGACAATACCATCCTAATCTAACACAGAAACTCTATGAAAAATCCAAAACTTTGTCTAGGATAAAGCGCTCAGGGTTTCATCACTTAATGCTCTTAAAAGATGATTCATTATTAGGTGTCATAGACAAAGCCATAGTGAAACTAAATCCTGACACTAATCTATTCGAAAATGTCTTCACTATCAAAAGAGGGACTCGACCTTTATCAATAGCAAGTAATCCGCAAGGACACCTTTTTTGGGGTGAATACTTTAATAACGCCCATAGAGAAGAAGTCCATATATATGCTTCCTATGATTTAGGAGAAAGCTGGTCAATAATTTACACTTTCCCTAATTCAACAATCCGNCATATCCATAATATCTTATGGGATCCATACTTAAAAACGTTCTGGATATTCACTGGAGATGACCACAACGAATGTTTTATCATGAAAGCTGATGAAAACATGGCAAACTTCGAAATAGTATTTAAAGGATCACAAAATATACGCTGCGTAGCAGCTATACCCAGACCTGAAGGCCTCTATTTTGCTACTGATACACCCCTCGAAGCAAACAACATTTGCATAATAGAAAAATCAAGTACTATAAGAATACTTTCTGACCTACCAAGTTCTTCACTATCTGCATGTAATATCTCAAATCTGTTATTTTTTTCATCAGCAGTAGAGCCGAGTAACGTTAATCTAACCAAATATACATCTCTTAAATTTAGTGACAACGGTCATACCTGGGAAAATATTGTAAGTTGGAAAAAGAGTGCCTTGCCCAGNAAATTATTTCAGTTCGCAAATATATCTTTACCTACAGGAAACAATTCCTCAAGTTTTTTAGCAGCTACAGGGATCTCCGTGGCAAACGAACACATGNCCACACACATTTGGGAAATTCAAAAAGAGAGAAACGACTGAATGAAAGCTGTACAACAAGAATATAAGACAGGAATACTCACCCTAGAAGATATAGATAAACCTTCAATAAAGTCGAACGAGATTCTGGTCAAAAATGAAGCGTCAATAGTAAGTGTAGGCACCGAAAAAACAATGATTGAACTCGCTAAAAAGTCATTAATAGGCAAAGCGATTGTTCGACCGGATCTTGTTAGAAGAGTATTAGACAGCGTTAAGAATGAAGGTATCACAGAGACATACCGTCAGGTAAAAGCTCGATTAGAAAACCCGATATTATTAGGCTATTCTTCAAGTGGCACAGTTCTAGAGATCGGAGAATTGGTAACAAAGTTCAAACCTGGTGACAGAGTGGCATGTACTGGGTCTGGCCATGCATCTCATTCAGAATATGTTGCAGTCCCTGAACATTTATGNGCAACATTACCTACTAATGTTTCTTTCCAAGAAGCAGCGTTTTGTGCACTAGGGGGCATCGCTCTAGAATCCATAAAAATGGCCAACATACAAGACGGAGATACGGTTGGTGTAATAGGAATTGGGTTAATTGGTTTGATAACGATCCAAGTACTATCTGCTCGGAACTGCAAAGTTATAGCTTTAGATATAGATCCAAACAAGCTTAAATTAGCTCAAACTTTAGTTCCCAACATGATTACCTCAGCCTGTTATCATGACTTTCAAAATTGCATCAATGCTAATACTGACGGAAAAGGAGTTGACTCAGTCATTATTACAGCGTCAACTGATAGTAATGAACCTATCGAAGCTAGTGCTACAGCAGTCAAACTTCGAGGGACAGTTGTGTCAACTGGTCTCACAGGTCTGAATATACCCAGACAACTCTTTTATGAAAAAGAATTACGCTTTGCAGTGTCAAAAGCTTGGGGNGACGATAGTAACAAC
Source organism: Rhodospirillales bacterium (assembly GCA_002727395.1). Lineage (GTDB taxonomy): Bacteria > Pseudomonadota > Alphaproteobacteria > MPNO01 > UBA2964 > UBA2964. The sequence continues at coordinate 32,594 of PBWY01000012.1, forward strand.
CAAAGCGAGGCTGTTCAAAACCGAAAACATCCAAGTGCATTTCAAAACATTACAGAATTCTTAGAGNTCATTAGCAATAAAAACTGCGATGTAGTTTCCTTGATAACATCGACGTATAACATCAACAACGCTATAGATGCTTATAAAGCAATACTAAACCCCAATCACTCGCAAATTGGAATTGTGCTANATTACNCCAAGNATACATCGTCTGAAATCAACCATACGCAACCACCAAATACTTCAATAAATACAGACCATAACAAAACATCTAAAAATCTTNCCGTTTCCACTGGGATNATAGGAGCAGGGTTATATGCAAGTGGCACATTCCTTCCTGCAATCAAAAAGCATGGTTTGTTTAAGCTCATATCCATATGTGCTCCAAACGGAGTCAGAGCAAAATTCATACAAAAAAAATATCATTTTGAAAATAGTAGTACCGATGCATATAAAATCATCANCGATCCTTTAATAGACTTAGCCATAATATTAACTAGGCACGACTCACATGCTCACCTAGTAGGAGAGTGCCTAAAATCTAATAAACATATATTTGTAGAAAAACCATTGGCGCTCAATGTAGATGAGCTCAAGTCAATAACTAATCTAATGCNATCTACAAAAAAATTGTCACAAGCCANTTTAATGGTTGGATTCAATAGACGATTCTCAAGATTTTCAATCTGGGCAAAACAACAACTCCCAGATAATGTTCAAATGACAATCAATATGGTGGTTAATGCCGGTAATCTAAATCCAGACCACTGGGCTGATGAAAAAGGCCAAGGAGGAAGGATAATAGGTGAAGTTTGCCATTTTATAGATTTAGCGCAATATTTCACAAATTCTAGAGTTTANTCAGTATCCGCCTACCAGAACGGCTCAAGTACAGGAGANAACGTAATTAACTTAGAAATGGAATCCGGATCTATTGTTAATATTACCTACGTCACGTCTGGCAACAGAAGACACCGACGAGAATCGGTTGAAATTTATTGCGGTGGTAAAATAATCTCCATACATAACTTCAAGAAAGCATATAGCGTTTCTACTTCATCTACGAAAACCATCTCAAACTGGCTATCAACAGATAGAGGTCATGTCAATCAATTAAACCATCTCTACAATCTGATAACCAATCCTAATGCTGACAGTGAGAATAACNCTGACTACATAAATACTACTTTGACCAGTTTCGCTATTGAGCAAGCGATATTGACTGGAGAGAACCAAACACTATCCTCATATCAAAAATTAATACAATGAACATACTATTAGTAACCTCATACTTTCCGCCTGACAATGGATCTGCCGCTAATCTGTTCCATGACCTAGCGCATAATTTATCCGACAAAGGCAACGAAGTTACGGTACTTACCACTATCCCTCAGTATCACTCTGTTGGTAATTTGNACAAATACAAAAAGAAAATCTGGATTACCGAGAAAAAGAATAAAATAACCATTCATAGAATTTATTGTCCTAGATTTGAAGGGATGTTTAAAATAGGCAGAGGGCTATGGCAAATCTGGGTATCTCTAGCATTATCTTTGGGAGCCTTATTTTTGAATAAAAAGGATATATGTCTTGTATATTCTCCTCCATTACCATTATGCCTGTCTGGGTTCTTATTGAATAAATTCAAAGGTACTAAAGTAATACTCAACATACAGGATCTTGTCCCTCAAAGCATTATTGACTTAGGTNTGTTGAAAAATCACTCTCTAATACAAATTTTCAAAAACTTGGAACAATTTTCNTACAAGTATGCCGACCATATCACAGTCATGTCACAAGGAAACTTGGAACATGTAACTTCTCAAGGANTTGAAAATGACAAAGTAAGTATCATAGAGAATTGGGTTAATATCCCTGATTCACAGCACAAAGATATGACTGCAGACATACTACATAAATATTCCTTATCAAAGTCAAAACTAATTACTTTTGGAGGAGTCTTAGGACATTCTCAAGACCTAGACATCATTATTAATGCTGCGAGAACCACAGCCTCCCGAACTGACCTACTATGGCTAATAGTAGGTGATGGAGCGCAAAAAGAATATCTGTTGAATTCAATAACGAAGTATGCCCTATCAAACATTAAAGTATTACCTATGCTAGAACGCCAGGAATACGATGCTATTTTAGCGAATTCATACCTAGGTTTGGCCACTCTAAANCCAATAGTTAAAACTCCTGTAGTGCCATCAAAAATATATTCTATAATGTCNGCAGGAATTCCTGTACTCTGCGCTATGGACCTNGCCGGAGATGCACCCAAGTTAATCAAAGAACTTAATTGCGGGGTCAACATATTGCCAGGAGATTATAATAAGCTCGCCAAATCTGCTATACACCTTGTTGACAATGAGTTTGATAGAGCAAAATTAGGGGAAAACGGCCTAAATTATATAAAAAACAATTTGAATGTATCCAGCGCTACTATCAAATATCAAGAACTTTTTGCTAACTTATTAGAATGACATTCTGAAAGGAATTATTATGAATTACCCTGAATACAAAAATAAAAGAATATTAGTGACTGGTGGAGCAGGTGCGATCGGNTCAAATCTTACAAGGTCACTTCTAGCTCAAGATGCAGAAGTTATTGTNCTCGACAATCTTTCTTCTGGACAAAGCTGGAACCTGCCCTCAACACCGAAATTACTTTTCGTCAAAGGTGATATCTTAGATGAAGTTATACTAAAACGAGTNTTTAATGAAAAGCCTGATTTGATTTTCCATCTNGCTGCTTTGTTTGCAAATCAAAANTCAGTNGANCACCCTGAATGGGACCTAGATATAAACGGCAAAGGCACATTGAAATTACTCGAATATTCNACACTCACAGGGATAGACCGATTTATTTATGCCTCATCNGGATGTTCAATATATGGGAGCGATTCACCATTGCCTTTAACGGAATCTTTCATGTCAATGCATTTGAGTTCTCCTTATCAAATCACCAAAATGCTAGGAGAACTCTATTGTAATTACTACCTAAATCATCACCAATTGAAAATCGTTAAACCTAGATTTTTTAATTCCTACGGCCCCGGAGAAATCCCNGGGCAATACCACAATGTTATACCAAACTTTATATATTGGGCTCTAAAAGGCCTACCTCTTCCAATAACAGGTACCGGTGAAGAAACTAGAGATTTCACATACGTCACCGATATAGCTGATGGTCTCTTAGCCTCAGGAATACATGAATCTGCTATTGGTGAGGAATTCAATCTAGCCTCTGGCAAAGAAACACAAATCATAGATCTAGCCAATTTAATAAATGAATTAACTGGAAATCAAGCAGGGGTTACCTTTGCAAAACGGCGGAACTGGGACACAAAATCAAGACTCTTAGCATCTATAAATAAAGCTAATGAGCTTATCGGATATAATCCGAATACAGACTTTCAAGAAGGAATTACTAATACAGTAAATTGGTTCAGAGAAAACTGGGATNTAATAGATAATGCAGCTCAATTTGGTCCCGGAGCATCCTCTGCAGTTCGTGAAATCAGTCATTAATCTACCATCATGCTAAACATATTAGTTGTTATAGGTACTAGGCCAGAAGCGATTAAGCTTTCTCCAATTGTATTGGAACTGCAAAAGCACTCTGACAAAATTTACGTAGAAATCTGTATCACCGCCCAACATAGATCTTTATTAGATGATGTCCTGATTAACTTCAACATAACTTCTGATTATGACTTGGATTTGATGTCAGATAACCAAACATTAGANGAGATTTCTAGTAAGTCCTTGACTGGAATAAGCTCCATACTTAAACAGCGCTCTTTTGACTGGATACTGGTTCAAGGTGATACTTCTACTGCTTTATCAGCTTCATTGTCTGGATTCTATAATAGAGTAAAAGTAGGACACATAGAAGCAGGACTTAGAACCTATAACAAATGGGAACCCTATCCCGAAGAAATCAACAGGCAACTCATTAGTAAAATAGCGGACTTACACTTTGCGCCAACCTTGAATGCTAAAAATAATTTATCGTTAGAAGGAGTTGAAGAAGAAACTATAATCGTAACAGGAAACACAGTAGTTGATTCTTTAGCAATAGCTTCTGATTCTCAACCTTCAAAACATATCCAAAATATTCTTGATACAAATCATCCNAACAAAAAGATAATAGCGATTACTGCTCACCGTAGAGAGAACTTTGGTAAGCCTCTTACGATGATTTGTGAAGCTATCAAAAAATTAGCAAACAAGTATCATAATGAATGCCATTTCATATACCCTGTACATCCAAATCCAAATGTACAGGGTACCGCTTATAATGTATTAAACAACATATCCAATATTTCTTTGATTGAACCNTTAGATTATTTTGATTTCATCCATTTATTGAAACAATCATTCCTAATCATTACAGATTCAGGTGGAATCCAAGAAGAAGCTCCAAGCTTACAAATTCCCGTATTCATATTAAGAAACAATACCGAACGAACAGAAGGCATTCAAAACAAAGTGGGATTGATATTAGGCACTGACAAAGAAAATATAATTACCGAGGTATCCAAAGTGATTGATTCTGAATCAGAGTATCACCAATACATCCAAACCTCCAATCCGTATGGGGATGGGCAGGCATCAACTAGAATCGTCAATAAATTATTAAGCTATCCATATAGTGAATTCGTCGAATCCTAAAATGGTAATTTACCCTAAATACAAAAGACCATTGGACTTATCAATTCTCCTTTTCGCCCATATTACACCTCCGTTCCCTTTGATATGGATATTGATTTGGACAGTAGTACCTCTATGTATTTGGCTAGAAGATAGAGGTCCCGTATTTTACACACAGACAAGAATAGGTAAAAATAAAAAATTATTCAAAATATATAAATTCAGAACCATGATAGTAAATGCAGAGACCTCTGGACCAGTTTGGGCCAGCAAATCTGATCCTAGAATTACTAAAATCGGGAAACTACTAAGGCTTACTGCACTTGATGAACTCCCCCAAATATTAAATATAATTAAAAACGACATGTCATTCATAGGCCCTAGGGCAGAAAGGCCTGAATTACATCACGAATTTAGTAAAGTAATCCCAAAATTTGATAAAAGGTTAGCTATAAAGCCTGGGCTTACAGGAAGCGCTCAGATANCTGGACCGTATGATCTNGATCCAGGGAAAAAATTGGAATATGACTTGGATTATATCCATAATATTTCATTCAAAAGAGACGTGTACATTCTACTTAAGTCCATACTAAACACCGTGTCGGCAAAATGGGACAAACCGGACAAGGAACATACAATATGAATCTACTAGACGACCCCAAAGCTATTGGCGCTATAGATATAACAAACATGTCAAAAAGAATAAGTAATGCTTCATCAATGCTAGAAGCTGCTATGGATACTGAAATTGATTTACCTATAGCCGAGAANCCTTCAAGTGTAATATTAGTAGGCATGGGAGGATCAGCCATAGCATGTGATCTCTTAAAAGATTACATGGCTGGCCAATTCGATATACCAACAACAGTTATTAGAGAACCTCTGTTCCCTTATACACTTAATTCCAAAACTTTATTAATAGTAAACAGTTTCTCAGGAAATACCGAAGAATCCATAATGATGTTTAACAAAGGATTAGAGGCCGGATGCCCCATAATCGCAGTAACCAGTGGAGGGAGACTAGAACAATTGGCATCCACAAGCAGAACTCCGTTGATAAAAATGAATGTCACAGGAGAACCGCGGAGTATTGTTCCATATCACTTTTTATTGTTAATTCGCTTATTTGCCTTTCTGAATCTTGTTGATATAAGCGAATCCGATATTCACTCTACTTTACAATCTGTGGNGAAATGCATAGAACAGTATANTATCAATACCCCTACCAAGAATAATTTAGCTAAACAAATAGCGATCAAACTAGAGAACAACCTTCCTTGTATTTACGGAGGGGGAATATTTAAAGGGATGACATTACGGTGGAAAACACAAATAAATGAAAATGCCAAATCCATGTGCGTAAATGACTACATCCCAGAATTATTTCACAACACTATAGAATCTGTTCAGAAATATGAAGCCTTGAATCCAAGTCTGTTCATTATAGTTATAGAACCAAATAAAAATCCGAAATGGCTTCAGAAACGTTATGCATCTTTAAAAACTCTACTATGCGACTATGGCTTACAACATCAATTCATTAAATCAGAATTCTCAAGTAATTTAGAACAAATAATATGCATGATGAGCTTGTCTGACTACACAAGTTTTTATCTAGGTATATTAAAAAATGTAGATCCCGCTTCCACTGAAGTGATTGATACTACCAAGAAAATGGTGAGTTAATCTTTGCATTATGTTAATATCACGGGTAATTAACAGTTGTAAGGGAGTGTACCTATGGAACCTTTAATAAAAAATAAAAATANTGAGTCCCCTGCACGGTTAGTGTTTCTTGATGAAAATCCTTCAACATGCACACTAACTTATTCACAATTCGAACATGGTGAGACAAGTCCTCATCATATTCATGAATGGGAGCATGAAGTCTACATTATTGCCGGTAAAGGAACCTTACATTGCGATGGAGTTGAATATCCTGTTCAAGCAGGTGACGGTTTATTTATCCCACCTAATGTTGATCACTACACAATAAATGATAGTGGAAGTGGAACACTCAGCCGAATAGAAGTCAATCCATTAATTGCTGCTCAATCCGGAGGCTCCAGTAAACAAGGTGGAGGTACTGGCGAAAAACCTACAATTCGAAATATCACAGACCTTAAATCAGGGAATGTTCTAATCGGCAGCCCTGAGGGCGCACTAAACTATGTAATGTTATACAACGGAGCCATGAAACCAGGGTCAGTTAGTCATGCAGACACGGGTGGTCACGTGCATCCTTGGGAACATGTGGTTTATGTTCTTTCTGGAGAAGGAATAATCAACTGCGGAGGCAAAGACTACAAGGTGGTAGAAGGAGATGGAATTCTGGTGCCTGGTAATGTCCACCATCAATGGAGAAATGAATCTGACTCTGACATGTTAAGAGTCACTTTCAATTCGATTGAATCAGAATTTAAAGATTAACCTTAACTGATTTGATATTCAGGTCGTTTTAATAACTGCCTCGCTATAACTATCTTTAGGATCTCATTAGTTCCTTCACCGATAATCATCAGCGGGGCATCTCTGTAATATCTTTCCACTGGTAAGTCTTTTATAAAACCATATCCCCCGTGAATCCTCATAGCATCCATTGCTACCTCTTGGCATATTTCACTTGCATACANTTTAGCCATTCCAGATTCAGCATCAGATCTTTCACCTAGNTCTTTTTTCTCAGCTGCATCATANGTNANNAATCTAGCAGCNTGAATTTTGGTNGCCATATCAGCNAATTTNGTNTGAATAATTTGTGTGTCTGACAATGGTGAACCAAAACTATACCTTTGCTGAGAATACTTAATAGCTGCATCAAAAGCCGCCTGAGCTACCCCTACTGCTCTAGCAGCTACATTTATTCTTCCTGTTTCTAATCCACTCATCACCTGCGAAAAGCCTTTTCCTTCACTTCCTCCAATCACATTCTCTTCAGGTACTCTAAGATTATCAAAAAATATTTCGCAAGTATCTAAACCTCTATATCCTAATTTATCTAAATCTCTTCCAACTCGAAATCCTTCCCCTTTCTCCATCACAAACGCTGTCAATCCTCTATGTTTTGATTCCGGATCAGGATCCGTTCGAGCTAAAAGACAAAACATATCTCCATGTCTAGCATTCGTGATGAACATTTTGGAACCATTAACCACATATTCTTCGCCATCTTTTTCTGCTTTTGTTTTCAAACTGGCAACGTCGGTTCCCCCTCCGGGNTCAGTNAATGCCAAACCTCCTCTTTTAACTCCAGAAGCTAAATCAGGCAAAAANTGNTTCTTTTGTTCTTCTGTACCAAAATGGGTAAGAACATAGGTCAAAATATGATGNGTGCCAATAACCCCACTNATGCTCATAAATCCTTTNCTTAGTTCCTCAAAAATCATTGCGAAAGTTGTNTAATCCAGACCCATTCCACCATATTCTTCTGGAACTGTGATTCCNAAAAGTCCAAGTTCTTTCATCGTATCTATCAATTCAAAAGGAACTTCATCATTTTTATCCATTTCTGCTGCAATCGGTTCAACATCCCGTTTAACAAAATCCTTTACCATATTCACAATCTGTGTTCTAGTTTCATTAGATGTCATACTCATTTACAATCTCCAGTGGTTTTGAATAACAAAATTTGCTTAGCCAAAATATTTAAATAAGGATATCAAACGATTTATACTGTGTACATTCATTGTATTAGGAAGTAAGTTCAGTGGACAAAGAGATTGGCCGACTAAATGAATTAAAAGACCAAATAAGGGAACATGACTATAATTACTACGTTCTGAATCAATCCCTTATTACAGATGCTCAATATGATGAGTTACTTCAAACGGTCCGAGGAATCGAAGAGGACTATCCAGAGTTGATTACTAATGACTCCCCGACTCAGCGAGTTGGAGGAGAGGCAACGGACCAATTTGAACAAGTCACTCACAGTATACCGATGTTAAGTTTATCTAATACATTTGACTATACCGGATTAGAAGAATGGCAAAAAAGAGCTTCTAACATCATCGATAGCACAGATCTGATTTTCTCGGCAGAATTAAAAATAGATGGCTTAGCCATTAGCTTGATATATGAGAATGGCACATTCGTTCGAGGTTCCACAAGAGGGAATGGATTAATCGGTGAGGACGTTACCCATAATCTCAAGACAATCCGATCCATTCCATTGTCATTGAATCAAGATCTGCCGGGGCATTTAGAAGTTAGAGGAGAAGTTTATATGCCTCTCAACGCCTTCAACGCTATCAATCAACAACGGAGTGAGCAAGATGAGCCTTTACTAGCAAATCCAAGAAACGCTGCTTCTGGATCTATAAGACAACTTGACCCTAGAATCACCGCTTCTCGTAAGTTAGATATATGGATCTACTCACTAACTGAATATTCAAACACCACTTTTACTGGTCACCATCAAGGATTAGAGTGGTTAAAAGAATTAGGGTTCAAGACTAATCCCACTAGTTCAATATGCACTTCACTGCAAGAAGTACAACAATATTATGAATATTGGATGAATCACAGGTCAGAGCTAGGCTACGACATAGACGGGATAGTAATCAAAGTGGATTCTATTGAGCTTCAGAATACCTTAGGATTCGTTGGACGTGAACCCAGATGGGCCATAGCATATAAATTTCCAGCAGAGCAAACTAATACAAAATTAATTTCTATAGGGCTGAACGTTGGCAGAACAGGCAGCATTAATCCGTTCGCGATCCTAGAACCCGTAAATATTGGAGGCGTAACAGTAACGAATGCCTCACTACATAACGAAGAAGACATTAACCGAAAAGATATCAGAGTAGGAGATATAGTAATAATAGAAAGGGCTGGGGATGTAATACCTCACATTATAGGCCCTGTAACAGAAACTAGAACTGGTAAAGAAGTTCCCTTCCGTATGCCCGAACTATGCCCTCAATGTGAATCCCCGATTATTAAAGAGGATTCAACTCATCGGTGCAGTAACTCCAGCTGTCCTGCAGTATTCCTTGAATCCATAAGACATTTTGTAAGCAAAAATGCATTAGACATTGAAGGCTTAGGAGAGAAATGGTGCGCTAGCCTCATATCCAATAATATGATTCAAAGACTCAGTGACATATACAAATTAAACATCTCAGAATTGAGCACACTAGATCGTATGGGTGAAGTACTTGCTTCAAAGCTCGTAGCCAATATAGAAGACAGCAAGAGCAGACCTCTTGATAGGGTAATTTTTGGTTTAGGAATCCTGCATGTAGGCTCTGAGATTGCCATTTTACTAGCACAAACTTACGGAAGCCTTCAAAACTTAAGCGAAGCTTCTTTAGACGATCTTTTAGNGATAGATGGAATAGGNCCTAAAATAGCACAATCAATAAAAGACTATTTTAATGTTGAAAGCAACAAATCCCTNATTTATGAATTAGAAAAATTAGGCCTAAACATGAACAGCGAAGTAAAATCCATTTCNTCTAATGTTTTCACAGGTCTCACTTTCGTAATAACNGGAACACTACATAATCTTACTAGAAAAGATACAGAAGAATTAATCAAAACCAACGGAGGCAAAGTAACCAATAGTGTCACTTCCAACACATCATATTTAATTACAGGAGACTCCCCTGGATCAAAATTAACCAAAGCACAAGAAATTGGTACTACTGTACTAACCGAATCAGAATTCTTGGCTTTGATGCCCTGATTGAGTTAGAAAAATGAAAATTATAGTAGGACTAGGGAATCCAGGCTCAAAATATTTAAACACTAGGCACAACATAGGATTTTCAATTATTGATGCTTTTGCAAACCAAATAACTATTGAAAAGAAAGAGCGTAAAGCGAAATGTATCATGCAATTCGGAGACCACAATGATACAGATATAGTGTTGGTTAAACCAAGAACATTTATCAATAACAGTGGTATAGCCATTAAATATTTGATTGACAGATACCAAATTGAATTGTCCGACCTATTAGTCGTATACGACGATATCGCATTACCTGTCGGTAAAATACGAGTGCGCATAAATGGTTCAAGTGGGGGGCACAACGGAATAAAATCCATAATTGAAGCTACCAATGGATACATATTCCCTAGATTACGAATCGGAGTAGGCAGCCCTCATCACACTAATGTAGATCTAGTTAATTGGGTGTTAGGAAAATTTGATGAGACCGAAACAGCCTTAATGGAAAAAACAATTTCAAAATGCATAGAAGCAATATCATTCTGGATTAGTAATGACATTGATACAACTATGAATGCGTTTAATTAAAATATGGGATATATAAAATCATTACTAACATTATTACTGATCACTGTAGCAGTCTTAAGTTGTAATAATAGCAGTGCGACCATTGAAATCTGTGATTACACTTTGACAGTGTCAAAAACAGATTCGGCCATTCCGCCGGAATTTGATATATGCAAAGAAATTGAAGTCAATCAATATTACCGACAAGTAACAGATTTAAGAAATCCAGACATTAATCTGGTACGAGTAACCGACATCTCTGAAAACCGGGATTATGAATATGAAATATACAATTTATTAACAACAAAAAACGCTAACTGGTATTTCCATACCCAAGATGTATCAACACAACAAATAAGCGATACCGCTAATATTTTTGAAAATGAAATATATCCTAGCTTGTTAAAGAGATTTGGAAGCCCATGGATTTCCAAGGTCAATTCAGAGGATAAATTACAAATAATTCACGTTCCTCTAGGCAAAGGCATAGGAGGATATTTCAAGAATACTGATATGTACCCTAAGGCAGTTTATCCTACGAGCAACGAAATAACTGCTATATATCTTCATTCGAATCTACAAATGGGCAGTAACCAATATCTGAGTATATTAGCCCATGAATTACAACATGCTATCCACTGGAATAGTGACCGTACAGAAGAAACCTGGTTTAACGAAGGGATGTCGGAATACTCTGTTAATGCATTGGGATATAATCCTTTTGAAATAACCTCCTTCAATCCAGAAGTTTCGTTGGTTAATTGGACTTATAACAATCATTCACCACATTATTTATCGGCACGGCTATTCTTCACTTTTTTGAGCGAACAATACCTCACTGATGACTCACTGTTCATAGGTCTAGTGAATAACACCCAGGACGGAATCTCATCCTTAAATCAATATTTAGATCAAATAGGTACAAATAAATCTTTCAAAGAAATATTCACTGATTGGTCCATATATAACTTACTTAATGGATCTGCCGAAAATTATAGTTACAATCATTTGAAAGGTGACACGTTTGATTATGCCAAACAAAATAGCATCGGGTTTAATGACATCATAGAAAGAACTATCGAACAGTACAGCACTCAATATGTTGATATTGCCATACCTAAAGAAGAAGGAAATATATCTATCCAATTTAACGGTGACTCTGAAATAAGCTCCTGGTTCAGTCCTATACAAACATCCACTAATTCATGCTACTGGAGCAACCGAGGAGATTCCATTAAAAGCACATTGACCTCGGAGCTAAATTTATCCAAATCAGAAGCTCCTTATTTAGCATTCAAAACGGCTTTTAATATCGAAGAAGGATGGGACTATTTACACATCTTAGTATCAGAAGATGATGGAGGGACTTGGAAAGCATTAAATACTTCTGGGATGAAGCCCGCTCCACATAGCATGGCTCATTTGAATCATGGGTACACGGGTTCACAGAATTGGACTAGTAAAACAATCAACTTGAATGAATACAAATCAAAAAACATAATTATCCAATTATCTTATATCACAGACGCCAGCACTACTGGTCCTGGAGTATGTATATCTGACGCAGTACTAAGAGACGTAAATCAAGAAAAACAAATCAAGTGGGATAATGATGGATTTCTACTGTTAAATGACTCTGTTAAGCAAGATTTTATCGTTAATGTGATACTAATGGGAAATAACCATAAAGTCATAGCATTGGACCTTGATCAAAACAACAGCGGGGCATTAACCCTCCCTATACCTGAATACGGAAGTTGGTACGTAGTTACTGTTTCAGCAATGAACAATAAGAGTTCACAAGCTGCACATTATTCTGTAACTGCGGAAAGATCACAACATAGATAGATATCTATTAATTTCGAAGTCTGTTACTTCCGTCTGATATAAATCTAATTCTATTTTCTTATTACGTATGAAACGATCAAATATATTGTCACCCAAAGTGGTTTTAAGTAATTCACTGTTTTCTGCTAATGAAATAGCTTCTTCTAAACTAGAAGGCAATTTAGGGACGTTATGAACCATAGGGTTGGATATCTCTGGTTTTCCAGGCTCTATCAAATCATATTTACCGTCGATCCCTTTTAGACCTGCTGCAAGCATAACGCTAAAAGCCAAATAAGGGTTACATGCGGGATCTGGTGCCCTGTACTCTATCCTGACAGCATTTTCCCCGCCCGTCTTAAACGATGGTATTCTTATCAAATCAGACTGATTTACATGTGCCCATGACAGATGCAACGGCGCTTCATAACCTGAAGCCAGTCTTTTATATGAATTAATCCATTGATTGGTTACAAGTGTAATTTCAGGAGCGTGCTTCAAAAGACCCGCAACAAAATATTTAGCATCTTGAGATAAATGGAATGGATCATCAGCAGAATAAAATGCATTATCCGGCCCTTTAAATAACGATTGGTAGGTATGCATTCCTGAACCGTTAATACCTGAAATAGGTTTAGGCATAAAAGTAGCGTACACCCCTTTCGCAAGAGCTAATTCTTTAATAACTAATTTTGCAGTGACAACATTGTCAGCCATAGATAACGCATCAGTATATTGCAGATCTATCTCATTTTGACTTGGTGCCACTTCATGATGAGAATATTTAACAGGAATACCCATTTG
>PBWY01000013.1 GCA_002727395.1 Rhodospirillales bacterium
CCTGAAATTATTGCACCACGTTTCATAAGTCACCGCAAACTCCGACGAGTTTTAGCTCCTTGCGCTTTAGTTATTAGTGCAACACGATTAAACCCCGCCTGATTAAGTGCTCCCATTACGGACATAATTTGACCATAGGCTATTGTCTCATCTCCACGCAAAAAAATACGGGTTTCTTTTATATTCTTTGTGATTGCCGCCAAACGCGGTAGAAGTTTATCCCGTTCTATTTTTGTATCCTGAAGATATAAGCGACCTTTTTTATCAACGGTAATCACCAAAGGTTCATCCTGCCCTACAATACGATTCGCCACTGTTTTAGGTAGATCTACGGGCACACCGACCGTTAGAAGTGGTGCCGTCACCATAAACACAATAAGTAAAACTAACATTACATCGACAAGAGGAGTGACGTTGATTTCACTCATTGGAGAGCGACGCCGCCAGCGTCCAAAATTTCCCTGTCTGGTAGATTTCTCATGGCCGATTTTCATGGCCATTTTTAATCATTCTCCTCAAACTGCCGCGATAGTATCGCACTAAATTCATTCCCAAAACCTTCAAGCCTTGCCGCATACCTTCCTAAGTCAGTTGAAAGTTTATTATAAGCCACTACCGCAGGTATAGCCGCAACTAAACCTAGAGCAGTTGCAAATAACGCCTCGGCAATTCCTGGCGCAACAACAGCAAGCGAAGTATCCTTGGAAAGTGCTATAGCCTGAAAACTATTCATTATTCCCCAGACTGTTCCAAACAAGCCAATAAATGGTGCGGTAGAACCAACAGTAGCCAAAAATGTCATATTACGCTCCAAGACATCAATCTCCCGTCCCATTGTTACGTGCATAACCCGCTCAATTCTCTGGGCTAAACTCGCTTTTTGTGAGTTTTCTGAAAGGCCTTTCGAAGTAGAACGACGCCATTCATGCATTGCCGCTTGAAATATAGCTGACATTGGTTCTTTGGGACGATCTTGTATTCGGTCATACAAATCTTCTAACGAGCCTCCAGACCAAAAAACCTCCTCAAACTCTTCTGCTTGGCTCCACAGCCTTCTAAACCGAATAATCTTTTCAAAAATTATCGTCCAACACCAAAAAGAAGCAAGCACTAACACCACCATCACCAATTTGACAATGATATCGGCCTGCAGAAACAACCCCCAAATTGAAAGATCATTTGTAACAGAGCCGGCTATTGCAGCGGATACTACCGCAGTTTGTTCCATTTATTGATCCAATCTTTATATTGTTAAAAAACTCTAACATCCAAAAGTGGCGAAAGTGCGTCACAAAAACTTTTGGGTAATCTTGTTGGTTTTCCATGTTTATTAACACTAACCAACTTAACGAGAAGGTTCGCAATCCGAATAGTTCTCCTCATAATTTTCTGCTCTACCCGCAGACTTGCCGGTTCAATTACAATTTTACCGCTAGAGATTATAAGTTCATCTTCCAAATATGATGATGCGAAATAATCAGCTTCACAACGTCGAACAACAAAACTTATCCCATACTTCTTGGTTAAAATGGAGTGGGGAAAACCAATACACCTTAACATTTCCGTTCGTGCACGTTCCGCATATTTAAGATAGTTAGCGTAATAAACGACGCCACCTGTATCAGTATCTTCAAAATAAACCCTGATAGGCAGGGTGTGTGCTCCATTTTCAATTATACCCATTTCAGGAGTCATTATCATCACTCGAAACAGTGTCTCTTTCATTGGTCGACAAGAGCTCTAATTGGGAAATTATCTCTTGATTTGGCTTAAGGCCTATATGATCAAAACCTCTTTGTGTTACCAAACGGCCACGTGGTGTTCGTTGAACCAATCCTTGTTGAATAATGAAGGGCTCAATAACCTCTTCTATCGTATCCCTTTGCTCCGACAAGGCCGCCGCAATTGTTTCCACGCCAACGGGGCCTCCACCAAACATTTCGCAAACACATCGTAAATATCTTCGATCCATTTCATCCAAACCGATCCCGTCCACCTCTAGTCTATTCAGAGCAACATCTGCCATATCTGCATCCACAGCACTCCCTTTAGCTACAGCAGCAAAATCGCGTACACGACGAAGTAGTCTCCCTGCAACTCTTGGGGTACCTCTTGCTCGGCGGGAGATCTCGCGTGCGCCCCCATCGGTTAGATCAAGATTAAGAAGATGCGATGCACGCCTCACGACTTTCTCTAACTCCTCAGCACTATAAAAATTTAAACGCAATGGAATTCCGAAACGCTCGCGTAGGGGGGTTGTAATTAGCCCCGAACGTGTGGTTGCACCAATAAGGGTAAATGGTTTTAGATCAATTCGAACCGAGCGCGCAGCTGGACCCTCGCCAATGATCAAATCAAGTTTGTAGTCCTCTATAGCGGGATAAAGAATCTCTTCAACAACGGGAGATAATCTATGTATTTCATCGATAAACAAAACATCGTTGGCTTCAAGATTGGTCAAAATTGCCGCAAGATCGCCGGCTTTAGCAATCACGGGACCTGATGTCATCCGAAAACCAACTCCCAATTCTCTGGCCACTATTTGCGCTAATGTTGTCTTTCCAAGCCCAGGTGGTCCATGAAACAGGACATGATCCAGCGCCTCTCCTCGGGTTTTTGCAGCATCAATAAATACACTCAGATTATCGCAAATTTGTTGCTGTCCGATAAAATCGTCTAAGGCCAATGGCCTCAATGAATCTTCTATTTTATCATCAGTATTTGTATCAGCTTTTACAATGCGGTCTTTCGTCATGCATTTAGTTCCTTAAGAGCGGACTTCACTAGTAATTCAACACTAGTGGTGTCTGACGAATTCTGCGCAATCTTTGAAACAGCAGCGAATGCAGCGCTTCGTGCATAGCCAAGATTAACTAAAGCGGAAATAGCATCTGATACCGCATTAGGCTGACCGTTTGATATTTTAGAACGCATAGCGTTGGAAACCACATTAAGGTCAGCCGTTTTTTCTCTTAACTCGGCTAAAAGTCTAACTGCAAGGCGCGGACCTACACCCGGTGCTCTAGTTAAAGTCGCTTTATCTTCGGCTATCATTGCATTTGCAAGGTCATCTGGTGACAATGTACCCAGAATTGCAAGCGCTACCTTTGCTCCAACGCCCTGAACTGTTGTCAGTAAACGAAACCAGTCTCGTTCAACTTGGTCAATAAAACCAAAAAGATGAATGTGATCCTCACGTACATGCATCTCCACAAAAACTGTGATTGGGTCTCCCACCTTATCAAATGACTTAAGCGCACGCGACGAACAAAATACCAAATAGCCGACGCCGCCAACATCAATGACAACTTCGTCTAGCCCTATGGTGTCCAGTAGGCCGGTCAGTTTAGCTATCATAAAACCTTACACTCACCTTAGAATTTTGAATTAGTTTAAGTAGCAACCTTACTCTCCTCCCACAGGCTCAGGCTTCGGCGATGATGAGCATGGCAAACCGCAACGGCTAGGGCATCTGCCGAATCTGAACTATCTATGACTGCATTAGGCAACAGCATTTCTACCATCATTTTGATTTGGTCCTTGCCTGCATGACCAGCACCAACCAGAGATTTTTTTATGACATTCGCAGGATATTCCCCAACCGGCAAACCGGCCATGGAAGGCACCAACAAAACCACCCCACGCGCCTGCCCCAATTTTAAAGTTGTCTTAGGATTTTTGTTTACAAAAGTTTCCTCAACCGCAGCTTCTTCTGGACGATAATTTTCTAGGACCGCAGTCAACTCACGGAATAGAACTGCTAACCGTTCAGCTAGACCCAATCGTGCAGGAATCCGTACCGTGCCATCGGCAATATAAGTTAAGTTATTACCCCTTGTATCTATTATACCCCAACCAGTAGCTCGAAGCCCTGGATCTAAGCCGATTAGCTTCATAAATTCTCCTTCACAGCCCACAGTATCAGGTAAGTTTAGCCATTACTGATTCTTCTACCTCATAATTTGCGGAAACTGAGCGGACATCATCATTTTCATCAAGAGTTTCGAGAAGTTTAAATAAAGTCTGCACGTGGCCTTCATCCAAACTCACCGTAACTTGGGGCCTCCATTGCAATTCAGCGAGAAACGGGGTCCCAAATTTTACTTCCAGACTTTCTCTTACAAGATGGAAGTCTCCTGGTTCACATATAACTTCGTGGCCGCTATCTGAGGATTTAACATCGCTAGCCCCTGATTCCAGCGCGACCTCAAATATTTCGTCATCGGTTATTTCACCTCCGGTATAATTTATCGCACCAACGCGATTAAATTGAAAACTGACACTATTGGTTTCTCCCAGGGAACCCCCATGCTTCGTAAAAGCCGCTCTTACCTCACTAGCAGTCCTGTTACGATTGTCAGTCAATGTCTCAGCTATTATGGCCACTCCGCCGGGCCCGTAACCCTCATAGCGAATTTCCTCAAAAGCTTCTCCCTCTCCTGTCCCTGAACCCCTTTTTATTGCTCTATCAATATTATCTTTCGGCATGTTAACGGCTTTGGCGGCAGCCACCGCGGTTTTCAAAGCTGGATTCATCTCAATATCGGGTAGACCACCTCTGGCCGCCACCTGTATTTCACGAATATGCTTTGAGAAAACCTTCGCACGCTTTTTATCCTGTGCACCCTTCCTGTGCATAATATTTTTAAATTGAGAATGTCCCGCCATAGTCTTCTTTTTCCGTAAACCCAAAATACAATTAAAACCTACATTTTGTGATTTAGTGTAATTAAACCACAAATTACAGTCATTATAATTATAATGGGCATAAATTTATATATTTTCTGTTATCTAAACCTTTTACTCTATAGTCGGCTCCAAAAGCCCACCGCGCCTAAAAGGAGCAATTTTAGTTGTCAACCCGGTCTCATCATCGGTATCAATTATTGCTCCGCACAATGTTGTTTCCCCCTCCGCCGCTTCTAATTTCGGGGCTGGAACTTCTTTTCGAAACCTACTGATTGAACCCTCTTTTTTCATGCCAATCACAGAATTATAATCACCGCACATGCCTAAGTCAGTTATATACCCTGTACCCAACGGCAGAACATGGTGATCTGCAGTGGGAATATGGGAATGTGTTCCAACAACTGCAGAAACTTTTCCATCTAAATTATGACCCATAGCAACTTTTTCACTGGTAGCCTCACCGTGAAAGTCAAGTATTATCGCGGAGAAATCTCTGCCAAGTTTTTTGTTTAAAAGTGCTTGATCTATTCCCCTAAAGGGATCGTCTAGTGTCGGCATAAATAATAATCCCATAAAATGAAGAACCAACACCTTACGACCAACAGAATCCTCGTATATACCAGTCCCTCTCCCTGGAGTTCCCATCGGATAATTATGTGGCCTGAGCAAACGGCTTTCCTTATCAATATATGGAATGATTTCCTTCTGGTCCCACACATGATTACCGGTGGTAACCACATCAGCCCCTGCAGTGAAAAACTGATCACAAATCTTAGGGGTTATGCCAAAACCTCCGGCAGCATTCTCCCCATTTACAATAACAAAATCTATGGATAATTCACGACGAATATACGGTAGTTCTTCACAAATGCCTCTTCTACCGCTACGGCCGACAACATCTCCAAAAATAAGTATGCGCATAGTGTTAAAATCTCATTCTTATTTCAATTTAAGAGTTAAATTGCATTACATGTGTTTCAGTTATTAACCAGTCCAATTTAGCATCACTGAGATCATGTGGGACATCAGAAGTGATTTGTGCTTCATAAGCCAAACCAACAGCGATGACCGGACGTTCCCGCTGGAGTCGAAATCTTAATAATGTAAAATCGTAGTAACCACCACCATAGCCCAACCTATTACCATCACGATCAACAGCCAGAACAGGAACCAACAAAACATTAGGCACTAAACATGGTTTATCTTCGGCAGGTTCCGAAAGTCCGAAACTTGTCTCTCTAAGGACATCTCCCGGTCGCCATTGACGGAATATCAGCATTTTATCTTTACTGTCTACGACAGGCAATGCACACTGAACTCCATCTTCATGGAGAGCCTGAAGCAAAAACCTTGTATCCAGCTCGTCTCTCACAGGCCAATAGGCTGAAACGACGGTATTTTCTCCTATTTCTAGGCCCATTCCACGTGCGATTTTAAATTGATCAATAATTTTGGTGGCAACCATGGGTCCAATTTTTCGATGAGTTGAAGTTCTTGCGCCACGCATTTTACGGGCTAAGCTTTGTTTAGTTTTATCAACTCTAGAGAGACGCAAAAACATTCTCCAAACTGATTTGTTTACCCATAGAATTCAGGTGGTGCCGCATTAGCCGGTTAACGATTTCATCCTCTAAGGCCCGCATAAGCAGGTGGGCGCCGTATTTCAAGGCCAAGACCCCGAAAGGAACAGCTCCCTAGAAGAATATATTGGCCCAAGGGATTTATTGTCTCTCGTACTACGCAGCACCTGCGGAATACTATGCCGACCCGAGAGTATCTGCAATCCGTTCTATACGATTTGCTAATTCATTTGTAAGCTTCACAAGCCTTTGCTCGAAAACTCTTTCATGATTATCTTCTCCGCTATGAGCGTTTTTCTCATTGGAATAAATTTCTGCAAGTTCATCTGCAATTAAAAGACAAGCCATAACTAAAATTCGAGTATCCCCCACTTGACCTACGGATTTAATAAGTTCCTGTACACGTTGATCAACATACCCTGCAAGTTCTAGTAAGTGATCCTCTTGGCCATCATCGCAGGAGACGTTGTAAGACTTGCCATTTATCTTCACATCAACCTGGGACATTATTTTTGCCCAGTATGTCACGCAATCGCTGAATTATAGCATTTAACTTTATTGCTGCTGACTGTGATTTGTTTTCTAACTCAGCACATCGCAAACGCAATGCCTTTAATTCACCTTCCACATGAGCAGCTGAAACGCTGTTTCCTATTCTTTGGGAAGCTGCTTCTAGACGCGCTATCGCATTTTCCAACCGATGATTTGCTTCCTCTAGCTCTCCCATGTATTTTCCACGCATATGTTTGATTCGAATAAGCCCGTTCTGAGAGTATGACGGGTCCTGCATAAGCGTCAACTATAGTCGCCGGTATAACGCAATTATGGAAAATTACTGAATGACAAGAGTATTTGATAAGGCGGCAACAAAACTGAATGTAAAAAGGGTTGTCATACATGGTATAGATCAAGCCCGACTAGTATGCCAATTTATAAGACAAAAACGTTTGCAAGAAGATTTTTTACTTGAGCTCTGGAGCGCAAAAAATGGCTCTGGTTCTATCGGCCCCGCTTGGTTTAAGGGTATAATTGATATTATCCGAAACGATTTTCCCGATCTCAGGGTCATTGGTGTTTTGGATTGCGGTAAAGCCGCAGGGCATTCTTTAGCAGCGCTTCGGGAAGGTGTTGACTGCATATACACATCTACACGTCCGTCTGTTACAAAAAAGATCAAAATGATTGCAGATGTAGCGCGTGTAGAGGTTCGAACCAAGCGACCTAAAATGCCAGATTTGCTCGAAGCAAACAAATCCAAGGAAATATTGTTAAAATATTTATCGAAAGTTTTATAGATTCATTTCCACCTTTAAAAGATTCCTTTATAAATATCATTTTAAACTGTGAAGTCAGAAAGAGGATTAAATGACTAGGATCACACAACGGGTTAAAAAAATCTTAGCTGGTTATGAATCAGATAATGCGGGCTCCAAGGGTAATCTTGCTAAAATTCTTATGCATGGAAAATTAGGCGGCACAGGAAAATTGTTGATTTTGCCTGTTGATCAAGGGTTTGAACATGGTCCAGCACGCAGTTTTGCGCCAAATGCTTCCGGCTACGATCCACATTACCATTTTCAACTTGCCATAGATGCTGGCCTATCCGCTTATGCTGCACCACTGGGAATGCTGGAAGCTGGAGCTGACACCTTTGCTGGCGCAATTCCGACTATTCTAAAATGTAATAATGCAAATTCCTTAGCTTCAAATAAGGATCAGGCAGTTACCGCCTCGGTTGCCGATGCACTCCGCTTGGGATGCTGCGCAATAGGCTTTACAATTTATCCAGGTTCTGAACACCAATACGAATTAATAGAAGAAATTCGTGATCTATCGGAGGAAGCAAAATCCTGTGGTCTCGCCGTAGTGGTTTGGTCTTACCCTCGCGGAGGTATAGTTACGCGTGAAGGTGAAACAGCAATGGATGTATGTGCATATGCTGCTCACCTTGCATGTCTTATCGGTGCACATATTATCAAGGTGAAACCTCCGACGGACGCCATGTTCTTAGAGGCAGCAGAGAAAGTTTATTCAAACCAAAATATNGATATTTCGACATTGACATCGCGAATTAAACACGTAGTTCAAAGTTGTTTCAANGGCCGNAGAATNGTTGTCTTTTCNGGGGGNGAAGCAAAAGACNTNGATGGCATTTTTAATGAGGCNAGANCAATCCGTGATGGCGGNGGCAATGGGTCGATAATCGGGCGAAATACGTTTCAAAGACCGCGCGAAGAAGCCCTAGCCATGCTGGACTCNATTGTTAANATNTATCAAGGAAAATTCTANNTGGGATGACAGACGGAATTGAGNCNCTACGCTGCAGGCTATACNTGATTACACCNCCTGAATTTAGCGATAGTTCTTTGAAGNTATTTTCAGAGANCTTAGGCTNAGCACTCTTTGGCGGCGATGTAGCATGTTTGCAAATTCGTTTAAAAGACGTNCCTGATGATTTAGTGCTTGAAGCGGNAGATCGCCTGTCTCCAATCTGCCNTGANCACGACGTGGCCATCATAATTAANGACCAACCTGAACTAGTTTTAAAATCTGGNTGTGATGGTGTCCATTTAGGACAAACAGATACACCTTACAGTGAAGCGCGCGCAATTCTGGGTGATGACGCAATCATTGGTATGACATGTCATAATTCTCCGCATCTCGCGATGGAGGCGGGTGAAGCAGGCGCCGATTATGTTGCTTTCGGCGCTTTTTTCCATAGCAACACAAAGAATCGTAAATTCACGGCCGAGCCAAAGCTGTTATCAAATTGGCAAGAGAGTATGTTGGTACCTTGCGTTGCAATTGGAGGCATCACTGTAGAAAATTGCCAGCCAATTGTTAAAGCTGGAGCAGACTTTATCGCGGTTTCTGCAGGGGTTTGGAACCATCAGGAAAGCCCTGCCGCCGCTATAAAACAATTTAACGATATTTTTGATCATTTGGTGAAAGTAGACAACATATAGGTCGATATCCCCAGAAGATCCAACGCTTCTCTAGGAGAGCTCCTTGCCCTTTATGGTTACACGCCGAAGCGTCCTGCGTTGGTCTCGAGGCCAATCAGTGCGCGCGTGCAGGCAAGAGAGATTATCCCATATAATGATATCGCCCGGAGTCCAAACATGCTCGTATATATTTTCCGATTGTTCCACAATATCTGAAACATCATTAATGATAGATTGACTCTCTACATCACTATATCCCTCGATACGCCGCGACATTAGCCGACTTATATACACCGCCTTTCTGCCTGTATCGGGATTGGTTACAAAAGCTGGCTGCCAATAGTGCAATATATTTTCTAGAGGCTGATCCAAATCACCGGGCTCGGTTTTTGTGTAATCATACATTTGCAAAACTTTTCGTCCCATTAATTTATTTTTTAGTATTTGAGGCAGGTTTTGGTAACCCCTGTAGAGACTTGCAAATTTGGTATGCCCTCCCTGACGGGGTATTTCAACTGCGTAAAGGAAAGAGGCTCGATGGGGCTTCTTCACATAACATTTATCTGTGTGAAACCACATTTCACCATCTCCTAGAGAGCCCAATGGCCTCCCATTATTATCAACAGCATTTGTGACAAGCTGCATGGGATTATATGGATCTGCACGATATGACCTCTTTTCTACCGGCGGTTTTACTCTTTCAGCCACCTCCCCAAATATTTTTGCATATAAAAATTGCTGATTTTCTGTCAACCTCTGGTTTCTCAACAAAAGAATACTATTTTCCGCCCAAATTCTGCGGAGAGTCGGGGCCTCTATTTGATGAATATTCCTAGTAGCGTCTAGACCACGCACCTCGACACCAATTGCAGGCGACAATGGAACAACATCAAGTTTCACGCTTTCCTTCACTAGAACACCCCTCTTTCAACATAATCATTGCATCCCCTTAACAACGGGAGCCCAAAGAACATCCTCTATTCTTTTGCTGTTTGTGCAAAGCATAACTAAACGATCAAAACCAAGTGCTATACCTGAGGCCTCTGGCATACCCGCCTCCAATGCATTTAGAAAATCTTCGTCTATAGGATAACTTATTTGATTCATTTTCTTTTTCTGTTGGATTTCTCTCTCAAATCTTTGGCGTTGTTCAAATGCGTCTGTTAATTCACCAAAGCCATTCGCTAACTCGATACCGCAAACATATATCTCGAATCTCTCAGATAAACGCTTATCTAAAGGGTTTTGTCGTGCCAAGGCCGCTAGAAAAAGCGGCCAATCATATAATACGGTTGGTACACCTATACCAAGATGGGGTTCGATTTCTTTTAAAAATAGTCGATAGAAAATTTCATCCCATTCCTCACCGTCTTGAAATCGTATACCAAGCTTCTTGGCCTCGACGGACAATAAATCTCTATCCGGCCTTAATGGATCCGGTATAGTTTTAAGAATATCAAAACCGCAAAACTTCTTGAATGCTTCCGGCACACTAAGATATTCCCATTCGTCCCGGGGATCGCATTTAAGACCATTCCACTCAAAATATTCTAGACCATTTAATTTTCTAACCCGGGGGACTAATTCTTTGAATAATTCTTCACATTCATTAGCTATCTCTCGCCAAGATACACCTGCTCTATACCATTCAAGCATAGTAAATTCTGGATGATGCAACCTAGAACGTTCTCCATTTCTCCAAACACGAGCTAGCTGGAATATATTTTCTACACCTCCACAGAGGATCTTTTTCATAGAAAACTCCGGTGAAGTATGAAGAAATAACCTTCTAGTCTTTTCTTCATTAAAAGGCTCAAATAACTCTGTTGAGAAAGCTGTTAAATTTGGTTCCATCCCCGGTGAAACCTGCAAACAAGGAGTATCAACTTCAAAAAAATTTCGATTATTAAAGAATTTTCGTATGGCGATAAACATTTCCGACCTAACTTTTAAAGCCGGAAAACGTGCGTTAAGTTCTTCCCGTCGCCACCACTCATTTTTATTATTGAGTATTAGGGATCGCTCACTCGATAATGGGGTGTCATTCATATTATTTATCCCGTTACAGGAAAAAGGGTTATAACCCTCAAATTTTATATTACGGAGCCAATACCATGACGGTAAGCAAAAATGTTGTCCATAGCGTAAAAGAACAAAGCCACTATTTAACCAAAAAATTGATGGATTTGAAATTAGTTCCACCTGATCACCTGCAAATTATTGAAAAAGCCTGTAAAAATTTACCCTTCAATATTACAGCCCACTTGTTAAAAATGTTGGAACACCAAAATGAACATTCGCCAATTTCAAGGCAATTCATCCCTTCACCCCTAGAATGCAAAGTTGGAGAAGATGAGCTTTCAGATCCAATAGGTGACGCATCTCACAGCCCCGTTAAAGGTATTATTCACCGTTACCCTGACCGCGTTCTTCTGACTCCGACACTCACATGCCCAGTCTATTGCAGATTTTGTTTTCGAAGGGAATCCGTGGGGCACGGTCTGCTAAAAAAATTGGAATTAGAAAGGGCATTGGAATATATTAAAACTAATTCTGATATTTGGGAGGTAATATTATCTGGGGGTGACCCGTTCACACTTTCATCTCGTAGATTAAAGGATCTAATCAGCAATTTAGAAAAAATAGAGCATGTTGGAGTAATCAGAATACATACACGTGTACCGATAGTAGACCCTGACAAAATAACAGGAAGGTTAATATCTGCCATTAAATCCAAAAAACCTGTGTTTATTGTAGTCCATTGCAACCACTCCGATGAACTAATTCCAGAGACAGAAGAGGCAATAGCAAGATTAGTAGATAATGGTTTCCCATTGTTAGCTCAGACTGTCCTGCTAAAGGGAATAAACGATAATGCCAATACTCTTAAAACATTGATGAAGAGGCTAGTTAAATGCAGGGTTAAACCTTACTACCTTCATCATGGTGATAAAGCAGAAGGAACAAGCCATTTTCGGACTACAATCACGACTGGCCAAAAACTAGTAAAAAAACTACGAGGTTCTGTGTCAGGCCTTTGCCAACCAAATTACATGCTCGATATTCCAAATGGTCACGGTAAAGTCCCCATCGGGCCAAGTTATTTAGAAGCTTCCGAAGACATGAATTGGAACATTACTGACTGGAAGGGTGTAAAACATCAGTATCGCGATGAATAAAGAGAAATACTGTACATTGAAACGCATACAGCAACCTGTTATTTTGCCCCGCTCAGACTAACTTAGAAAAACAAGGATATAAATCATATGAAGGTCCTAGCCAATACGCTTAGACCCGGACATGCAATTGAGCATGAAGGTAAAAAATATGTTGTTGTCAAATATGAGCTCATACTCCCTGGTAAGGGTAACGCTTTTATTGCTGTCGACATGCGAGACGCTATCACTGGTGTGAAAACAAATGAACGATTCAGAACTCAGGAAACAGTCGAAAAGTTAATGACATCCGAGAAAACCTGTACAATGTTATTCGCCGAGGGTGAACTGATCAATTTGATGGACACAGAAACTTTTGATCAATTCAACGTCCCAGTTGATATGGCAGGTGAAGCCAAGATTTTCTTAACTGAGGGAATGGAGGTAACTGTTGATACTGTAGATGATGTACCCGTGGGTGTCCGGCTACCAATGAACATTACACTTGAGATTATCGAAGCAGATGCCGTGGTTAAAGGACAAACTGCATCATCTTCCTACAAGCCCGCAGTACTAGAAAATGGGGTTAAAACAATGGTACCCCCACATATAAGCGTCGGAACCCGTGTGGTTATCAATACCGCAGACGCAACATACGTAGAAAGAGCAAAAGACTGACTATATTAGGAGAAACTTCACTTTCACAATCAAAAGGGTTCTGTCAAATGTTGTCACCAATAATTAATGTTATGAATGCAGCGGCGCGAAAGGCTGCTCGGAGCCTACTGCATGATTTCGGCGAGGTGGAACAGTTGCAAGTTTCGCGCAAAGGTCCGGCTGATTTTGTTTCAGAAGCTGACCGAAGGTCTGAGGAAATATTACGTTTTGAATTGAACAAAGCCCGGCCATCTTTTTCGATGTTGTTGGAAGAAGGGGGTTCCGTTGGCGAAGTAGATAACGCCGATAGGTGGATTATTGATCCATTGGATGGAACAACCAATTTTCTTCATGGAATACCACATTTTTCAATCTCTATCGCTCAGGAACACAATGGAGAACTGGAAGCTGGTATGATTTATGACCCCTGCAGGGATGAAACTTTTTGGGCGGTCAAAGGTAGCGGGTGTTATCTCAACAATTCCCGACTTCGAGTTTCTGCACGCGACAGTCTTAATTTGGCTATTCTTGCGACCGGTATACCTTTTGCTGGTCGACCCGGCAAAAAAGAAATGTTAGCAACGTTAGCCCCCGTTATGGATCAAACCGCTGGCCTGAGAAGATTTGGCGTTGCTTCTTTAGATCTTGCGTATGTAGCTGCCGGTCGTTTCGATAGTTTTTGGGAAATCGGCTTATCACCTTGGGATGTAGCGGCTGGAATTTTATTGGTTCGCGAAGCAGGTGGATTCGTAAGCGAAATCAACGGTCATAATGATCCAGTAAATGGCGGTAGCATACTCGCATCAAACAGCCTACTGTTCGATCAAGTCGGAAAAATGCTTAGAAAAGCAATAAATTCAAAAAATTAGATAACAATTTTATGATTTATATGTATTAGCCACAATTTCGCTTTAATTAAAAATAAACATTTAAAATATTATTAACAGAAACTCTATTAGCTGACGCTAAAATACCAAATTTTATAAATGTCTATAAATGAAAAAAACTCAAATTAAACTTTTTCTAGTATTCATTTTCTCGGCATTAATAGAGGACACCCAAGCGGTTAAAGCACAGCAATATATTGGCGACTATGTCCAACCTAATGTTGTTGTTAATAACGATGTTATTGAATCAATTGCACCGCCTCCCAATATTGCACGAAGTTTCCTCCAAATTCAGCGCAAACAACCAGTGGCCGCTTCAACCAAATTAAAACAGCTCAATGAATATCGAAAATATTTAATAGAAAAAAAGCAGCCTAATCATCAATTGATTACCCTAGAAAAACCAGCATTAAAAAATAAATTCAAAAATAAAATCGGGCCTAAACAACCATTAAAGAAACATCCGGAAAAAGTTAGACAGCTTGGAAAATCGAGAATATCCACGTTCAATGAGACATTTAATGACAAAAAAATCAAAGAACCAATTGATTTGACAAAAAAGAATCAGACATCTCGTATGGCAAGCCAAAAAACAAGATATCGAAAGACAAAACAAAAAAACCGATCCCAAATATCACCCGCCGCCATTGATGTGAGGGGGCGTAAATTAAGATCTAACCCAAAATTTACATTAAGGTTTGTTGAAGAATCATCCTCGTTTGATGACAATGCCAAAACACAGCTTGCTTTAATTTTAGACACCTTAAAAAGAGACCACGCTTATCATCTGCAACTATTTTCATATGCTCAAGCCACAGACAGGTCTGTTCTCCAAGCGCGGCGTATTTCTCTACGTCGGGCAATTAAGACTCGGGCCTATTTTTTGGACAACGGAATAGACAGGGTTAGAATTGGCGTAAAAGCTCTTGGAAATAAGTTCGATAATCAATTTCCAAACCGTATTGATATCATTGTAAAGAAACGTTAACCCGTTGAGGTGGTCTTCGCGCTGTAATGTTCTTTGTATCCCTAATTTTTATAGGAATTGATGGATGAGTAGTCCCCAGCGTTATTTAATAAGGATGCTCTTATTTATTTTAGCGGTAGTGCTCTCTGTAGCAGGCCTCTACCCTACCTTAGCCAAAGCGTTCATGGCCAACCCAGCTCTAAATGGTTTAATTATTGGGGTGCTAATACTCGGTATATTTTATATTTTTCGGCAAGTAATGTTGTTGATGAAAGAAGTTTTCTGGCTAGATAATTTTCGTAGTAGCAAAACTCGGATAATGCATCATCAGAAACCTCCTCAACTATTAGCTCCAATGGCAGCGATGTTAGGGGAACGCGGCGAACAGTTTAGTTTATCTGCATTATCCTTAAGATCCATATTAGATGGTATTTCATCAAGGTTGACCGAATCACGCGACCTATCCCGCTACCTCATTGGCTTACTCATATTTCTCGGTCTTCTTGGTACCTTTTGGGGATTATTACAAACCATCGGGGCTGTGGGAGATGTTATTAGTGGCCTCTCAGTAGGAAGTAACGACCTAACAACAGTATTTGCTGACTTAAAATCAGGTCTGAAAGCACCGCTTACAGGTATGGGCACAGCGTTTAGCTCTTCCCTGCTTGGCCTCGCTGGATCTTTAATTCTTGGTTTTCTCGAATTACAATCCGGCCAAGCACAAAATCGTTTTTATAATGACCTTGAGGACTGGTTGGCTGGACAAACCAGGCTGTCTTCAGGGAGCCTTTCGGTTGTTGATGGAGAGGAAGCCGTACCTGCATATGTTCAAGCCTTACTCGAACAAACTGCAGTAAGCCTAGAAAATTTACAACGCACACTGGAACGAGGCGAGGAAGATCGTATTTCTGCCAGCACTGGTGTAATCGCACTCACAAAACAACTTGAAATACTTACTGATCAAATGANGACCGAACAATCTTTAATGATCAAACTTGCTGAAACCCAATTAGAAATCAAGCCCCTTCTATCNAAGCTAGCAGAANCCTCCGTTGCTCGCNACACCGATGAAANAACCCACCAAACAATGCGTAGTATTGATACTCAAATAACCCNTCTAATCGAAAAAATAGAGACNGGCCGCAATGNACTNGTNTCAGAACTTAGAAATGAAATAAGNGTCTTATCCCGGACTATGGCAGCAATTGCTGAGCGNTCCAAACAATGAATTNTGGNGCGACGTATAGCTAATGCNTGGACGTTCACGCATACGTGAGAATTCCCCAAATATTTGGCCTGGTTTNGTCGATGCTATCTCTACTTTATTGATAATTATCATATTTGTGCTGATGGTTTTTACAATAGCTCAATTTTTCCTATCTGAGATTTTAACCGGCCGAAATGACGCCCTTGATCGTCTAAACCGCCAAATTGGGCAACTAAGTGAGGTTTTAGCATTGGAACAAAAGTCAAATAAAAATCTCAAAATTGAAATTGCGCAATTATCCACAAGATTACAAACCTCTCTTAATACTAATGATAAATTAATACAAAACCTAACCAGTCTGACTGCAGGCCGGGATGAGTTATCTAAAATTTTAGTCAAAAAAGAGACTGATTTAAAAAAATCCAAAGACAGTATATCCAGCCTGACAAAAGAACTAGGTATTATGACCAAAAATCGAAACCGGTTAGAAAGATCCTTAGTTCTAAAAGAACAACAAATAGAAGGCGGCCAAGCCAAAATTCGATTACATCTTCAAAGTATAGCGAGTTTAAAGCAGGATATTGAAAGGCTTAATAAATTACGCCTTTCCCTAAAAAATAGAATAGTGTCATTGGTTAGAACACTCGATGCAGGTAAAAACGAACTGACAACAATCCGAGATAAAAGCAAAGTACTTAAAGCAGAACTTGCTAGTCAAAGACAACAAACTGCCGTGGCACAAAAAAAAATCACCGAGAAAAATTTTGTGCTTCAAAAACTACAGGATGGTTTAAAAAAATCCTCTAAAAAGCTATCAGCAGAACAGCTTATTTCTGAAAAATATAAAATACATATAGATAAAGTAAGTAGACAACTTAGTAATTTAAAAAAGCAATTGGCTAAAATTTCTTTAGCTCTTGAGGCTTCAGAAGAAAAAGCCAAAACTCAGAATTTTCAAATAGTCAATTTGGGTAAACGGTTAAATCAAGCTCTCGCTCACAAAGTTGAAGAGCTAGCGCGTTTCCGTTCAGAGTTTTTTGGTAAGTTACGTAAAGCTTTAGGAAACACTCAAGGTGTTACCGTAGAAGGGGATCGTTTCGTTTTTCAATCGGAAGTCTTATTTCCTTCAAGTTCCACCGTACTTTATGGAAGTGGCGAAAACCAAATTATTAAGCTAGCCAGAACTTTAAAGGATATTTCTGCCCGAATTCCAGCGGATGTCGACTGGATTTTAAGAGTGGATGGGCATACTGACAGTCGCCCTATTCAAACAGCAAGCTACCCCTCCAACTGGGAATTATCGGCAGCCAGAGCTATTGCCGTAGTAAAAAAACTAGTAGCGCAGGGTATCCCGCCTCACCGTTTAGCTGCCGCGGGTTTTGGCTAGTTTAGACCAATTGATTCGGGCTCTCTTGAACGGAATAGAAGGATAGAATTCAAGCTTACTGGTCGCTAAAAAAAGCCCCACAAAAGTGGGGCTTTTTAAACTTTATCTAACCAGTATTTAACTCTTACAATCTATCTTCTTTGCCTCCGAGCCTGGTGAAGGGTAGATAAAAGTACAAGTCATACCTATTTTTACGGCTTTGCGCTTTACCTTCTTGCCATCCACAGTAACTTTTGTCCTTTTTCCGGACACTTTTGCTTTGACATCCTTGCCTTTATAAGAAATCCATATACGGCGATTACCCTTTTTAGTTTTAGTAACTTTGCCAGTATGGCTCACCATTTTAAAAACAACTTTTCCTTTTTTACCTTTATAAATAAGGGCGTCTTTTAGATTTCGAATAATTGTTTCATCGGCCTTTGTTACCCGAGAGATCAAGGCCTGAACGTCTTGACCTGTCACGGGATTCAGCTCTCTTCCCAATTTAAGAATTGCGTTTACAAATTGCTTATCTTTGACCATTTGGTTAAAAGCTACTCGGAGTGCCTTCACTCGCTCCTGCGGTACACCGGGAGGCGCAACAAATGGACGACCCATTTCGAGGCGAGCATCATTTAGCTCCATAACCGCCTTATCTTTCGAGTTTCTAGCTAAATCTTTCGCAAGAGGTACCTGAGGTATCTTCGCATGCTTTCGTGTCGAAGCTTGCACCAAAATATTTACAAACTCCTTGCCAGGTTTGAACCACCGTTTTTGTGCAGATGTTAAAGAAGAATACGAACCACACATGCCATCCAATTCTTTACGCTCAACAGCAAGGGCTGTTTCCGTGGAACCTGGATAACCTGAAACAACCTTAAATTTAAATCCAAGCATATTATT
The DNA here is from genome assembly GCA_002727395.1 of Rhodospirillales bacterium. Classification (GTDB taxonomy): domain Bacteria; phylum Pseudomonadota; class Alphaproteobacteria; order MPNO01; family UBA2964; genus UBA2964. Next base: position 18,357 of record PBWY01000013.1, read on the forward strand.
TAGAAACGTTGGAACAGTCTCACTGTCAGACGCTATCCCGGAACCCCCCATTATTGTTTGGTATTTTCGAAGGTCCTCAAAAGTTTTTGCCTTAGCCTCTTTTCGGACCACACATATTGTAACCTCATTATTAAGGCTACCAATCCAATTAAACTTATTGGGATCGAAAGCCGCCCCCGGACGCCCCATTATCGCATGAAATGGCGCGGTTCTTTGTACATGTCCGAAATAGGTTCCATCTTTTGGAGCACGCACATACAAAAAGTTCGCAGCCCTTAATCCTCCAGCCCCCGGCATATTTTGCACTACTGCACTTGGGTTTCCAGGGAGAAATCGAACAATATGTTCACCCAAAACTCGGCTATAAGCGTCATAACCTCCACCCGCACTTGACGCTACAATAACTTTTATAGTCTTACCTTTATAAAATTTGGCTACGCTATCTGCATTAGAGGCATTAGCAAAAGTACCCACCCCAAACGCTAAAACGGCTGCTGCAGATAAGCCATTCTTCAAAAATCCCATTAACTTTCCTCCCTATCACATTATAATTAAATCACAACGTGGAGACTAACATTTACGTCCTCGGTTTCAAGGCCAAACAGAGTTAAAATTTATTTTGGAGACCAGACTCATGAAAATTGACGGCAACTGTCACTGTGGCGCTATTAGTTACGAAGCCGAAGCCGACACCGAAAAAGTAGGAATTTGTCATTGTACAGATTGTCAAAAATTTTCGGGTGGTCCCTTTCGGATAGGCGTCGCAGTTCCGGAAGAAAATTTTGTACTCCTATCAGGGAATCCTAAAACTTATATAAAGACGGCTGAAAGTGGTCGAAAGCGTGCACAGATATTCTGCCCTGACTGTGGTACACATATCTATTCTACTTCAGTAGGAGACGAACCAAAAATATTTCGAATCCGTACGCCTACATCTAATCAACTAAACCATTTAGTACCGACAACTCAAGGTTGGCATAGGTCTGCTCAAAAATGGATGGAAACACTACAAGCTATACCCAGTCGTGAAAAATAATAACAAACAAGTATGAATTTAGGTATCATTCCCTTGAAGGTGAAATTGCAGAGCGGCCAATCGCGCGTAAAGCCCACCCTTTGAGAGTAAGCTTTTATGTGTTCCACTCTCCACAATCTTACCTTTATCCATAACAATTATTCGATCGGCTTTAAGAACTGTAGCTAACCGATGTGCTATAACTAATGTTGTGCTTTTAGACATAGCCTTTTCTAGAGCCAATTGAACACTAAGTTCACTTTCCGAATCTAGCGCGCTCGTGGCTTCGTCTAGAAGTAGCAAAGGGGTATTTCGAAGAATTGCGCGTGCTATTGCAATTCTCTGCCTTTGTCCTCCTGACAGCCGTACACCTTTCTCACCTAAAAAGGAGTTAAAACCTTCTGGAAGCCTATCTAGAAATTCTGAGGCCGAGGCTGCGTCTGCAGCAAAACGGATTTCTTCAGTCGAAGCCTCGGGTCGACCATAACCAATATTTTCCCAGGCATTTGCTGCAAATATTACTGCATCCTGAGGAACAATAGACATATTAGAGCGCAAATCTTGAAGGCTGATTTCCTTTAGATCAAAATTCTCAAGCAAAATGCTACCCTCTGAAGGGTCATAAAACCTTAATAAAAGTTGGAAGACTGTAGATTTTCCAGAACCGGATGGCCCAACCAAAGCTACAGTCTCTCCGGGCTTGACCTCTAGATTAAAATTAGAAAGTGAGGGAATGTCGGGACGAGAGGGGTAGTGAAAAGTAACATCATTAAATTTGACCCCGGCGACTTTAAAATTAGGAAGTTCTTTTGGGTTGGCCGGTAACGTCAATTGAGGTGTTGTAGTTAACAACTCGATCAATCTTTCACTAGCACCTCCAGCACGTTGAAGGTCACCAATAACTTCACTGATAGCTCCTAAAGAGCCCGCCACAACTATTGCATAAAAAACGAATGCTGATAATTCTCCCGCGCTAATCCTGCCAGAGATGACATCATGCCCTCCCAACCACAGGATTACTCCAATGGAACCAAAGACGAGCAACATTACAGTTGCAGTCAAAAAAGCACGGGCCCTGATTCTTTTGACTGCTGTCACGAGGGCGTCATTAACTCGGCTTCTAAAAAGGATACGGTCGAATTTTTCATGCCCAAAAGCTTGAACGATACGAATAGCATTCAAGGTTTCTTCAATAAACGCTCCAACGTCCGCTACTCTGTCCTGGCTTCTACGCGATAAATATCGCACACGCCGCCCAAATAATATGATTGGTATTAACACTAACGGTACTACAAGGAATACAAACCCTGTCAGCCGTGGACTAGTAATGAAAAGCATTGCTGTACCGCCGAAAAACAGTAATAGATTACGCAAGGCAATGGAGATTTGTGAACCAACGACAGATTGTAATAAGGTTGTATCTGTAGTAAGCCGAGATAGAATTTCTCCTACGCGCGTCGTTTCAAAAAATTGTGTGTCCAAATGCAGCACATGATTGAAGACATCTTTGCGTATATCAGCGACAACTCTTTCACCTATCCATGAGACCAAAAAAAAGCGCGCATAAGTGGCTGCAGTTAGGCTCACTATTATTATAAACAACCCAACCAAAGCGTGGTCCAAAAGTTCTTCATTTCCGCTACTAAAACCATGGTCAATTAACGATCTAAGACCTACCCCCATTACCAAAACCGCAGAGGCTGCAATCGTTAATGCAATCAATGCTCCGGCTATTGCAACGCTATAAGGCTTCAAATAGGGAAAGATCCCGCGCAAGGCTCCCACGGAAGCCCGCGGTCTTTCCTTTCCTTCATGATTTCCAACATTAAGATTATTGTGCCGAGCCATTTGTTTTTAATCTTATCATCATTTTATAGCGTCTGTCCTCTAAGAAGCATTACAAAGTATCTACGTCAACGCAGAAGAAATACCCTTTTTATTTCACTGAAAGGCTTGCCCTCAATTGTATAATTGATATATAACTCGCCCCCGTTGTGGAGGAAGAAATGAAAGATGATATCCATCCCGAGTATCATGAGATTACCGTAGTAATGACAGACGGTACCAGCTATAAGACGCGTTCGACTTGGGGAAATCCGGGCGACACTCTTAAACTGGATATTGACCCAAACTCTCATCCAGCTTGGACTGGAGGGGCACAACGGATCAATACACAAGATGGTCAAGTTGCAAAATTTAATAAGAAATTCGAGAATTTCGGTATTAAATAATAATTTAACTTAAATACCGATGATTCATAGATTGCGCCTTTTACGATTATTCGGATTTATTTCTTAAATACGGCCTCTGCCGCTGTCGCGTGATTTTTCTTCGAGTTGATATCGGATTCGACCCTATCGATTTCTTTCTTTAATTCTGAAATATATTCTTCGAGCTGCAGTATAGATAGTTTTTCAATATCACGCCGTGTCCAGTCTTTAGGCTTTGTTATGTAATCCTCTTCATCCATAAAAATTTTTCCCTATTCTTGCCAGTTCGATTTTAGAATATTAGACCTGTAAATATTTTTAATAAAACAACAATTGTCAAACCACATGTCACAAGCATTACCAACCGAAATGACCGCCATCAAAATATCCCAGCCAGGTGATCCTACGGTTCTAATCCCAACCATAATTCCTGTTCCACTACCTAAAACAGGTGAGGTACTCGTAAAAGTAGAAGCTGCAGGTATCAATCGGCCCGATATAATGCAACGTAGAGGAAATTATCCTCCCCCGAAAGGTGCTCCCGATACACCAGGGCTAGAAATAGCAGGAACAATCGTCAAAATATCTGATGATGTAGTAAATTGGAAAGTTGGTGACAGGGTTTGTGCTCTAGTTCCAGGAGGTGGATACGCGGAATATTGTATAGCGCCAGAACTGCAATGCTTACCAATACCTAAGAGCCTGACCATAGAGGAAGCTGCTGCTCTCCCAGAAACCTTTTTTACAGTATGGGATAATGTTTTTACACGGGGAAAACTAAAACCCGGGGAAACTATACTAATACATGGAGGCTCCAGCGGAATTGGAACGACAGCAATTCAACTGGCTTCTGTCATGGGGGCAAATGTAATTGCGACTGCTGGTTCGAAAATAAAATGCGAAGCTTGTATAAATCTTGGTGCCATAGCCGCTATCAATTATCGCGAATTTGATTTCGTGGAGGAGGTTGACAATATCACCAAACACAAAGGCGTAGATGTTATTTTAGATATAGTAGGCGGAAATTATGTTGCCCGAAATTTACGTGTCCTCTCAAATAAAGGACGCCTAATTCAAATTGCGGTTCAAAGTGGCACTAAAGCCGAGATTCCTGTTCACATCATTATGACAAAGCAAATAACTTTTACCGGATCAACACTGCGTCCTAGATCTATAGAAGAAAAAGCGTTAATAAAAGAACAACTTCATGATAAAGCATGGCCTTTAATAGAGGCTGGAAAGATTAAACCAATAATTTATCGTTGTTTTCCATTGAAAGAAGCAGTCAACGCGCATGCATTGATGGACAGCGGCGAGCATATTGGTAAAATCGTTCTAACCGTTTAATCGTGTACGTCTGTCTTATGTCAAAAATGAGTATGGTATATCATGGAAAATATTCCGCATGGCCACTGAAAACTGCAATGCATCGGTAGAAAACTAAATTATTTATTATGAAACTAGAGGAGAGACCATGAGCCAGGTCCTAATGCCAAAAGCAACCGCTGTTTGGTTAATTGAGAATACAGCACTGACGTTTGATCAAA
>PBWY01000003.1 GCA_002727395.1 Rhodospirillales bacterium
TTAATCGTGTTGCACTAATAACTAAAGCGCAAGGAGCTAAAACTCGTCGGAGTTTGCGGTGACTTATGAAACGTGGTGCAATAATTTCAGGCGTACTTCATTTCTTAGTTATAGCATTTGCATACTTTGGTCTTCCAAATTTATTCGAAACGCCTAAAGTTCAATACACACCGCCAATGTCAGTTGATATAATTATGAAGGAAGAAAAGCAAAAAAAGAAGACCGCAACTTTAGCGCCCAAAGTTTTGCCCAAAACTGTAAAATTGAAAAAACAACAGGAAAAACAAAGAGCGCCATCTATACCCAAACCATTGGCAACACCTAAACCTTTGCCGAGGTCAGTCGTTCCTGAAGAAAAAGCTTCATCTAAACCTTTAAAGATGGTGGTTGCACCACTACCGAAAATAAAACCCAAAATAAAAAAGGTGAAAAAACCACAGAATCAACGATTAAAAAGTATCAATCGAATTGCACCAAAACCAAAGCGTAAGCCAGCCAATAAAGACGAATTTGGACAACTATTAAAAGATTTGACCAAGCGAAAGAAATCTTTATCGAAGCCAGTTTATAAAAAAAGCAAATCCATTAAATCGGATTCAAAATCGGTTGAGGAGGCATATTCGATTCGCCAAGCGGAGAATGCCTTAGTTAAATTGGTAAGGAAGCAAGTCGTGCCATGTTGGCATATACCAGGTGGTGCTAAGGATGTTCAAAAAATGAAAATTAGCGTGCGAATAAAATTAGGGCGAGATGGTAAATTGTTGGCGGGATTCCCCAAAGTTATAGATAAATTTAGATTTAAAACAGACAAGTCTTTTCGGGTGGTTGCTGAAAGTGCCTTGCGCGCATTACATCGTTGTAGCCCTTTGAAATTACCCTATCGAGAATATGAATTTTGGAATGATATTACATTTAATTTCGATCCAAGTGAGGCCTTGGGACGTTGATGTCGAAATGGAGCTGATTAAAAAATGAGGAAATTTAACTTCAAAATTATTTTACCGATTTTACAAAAGCTGTTCTCTATATCGATATTGTACGTCGCATTTGCGGTACTGCCTGCAGAAGCCACTCTGAAGGTTGATATCAATAGTGGTAAAATTGAACCACTTCCAATAGCACTACCAGATTTTTTTGGGTCAGGTACTCAGGCCATAACGCTTGGTCGGGATATAGCGAGTGTGATATCTTCCGACCTGCAAAGGTCGGGTTTATTTCGCTTAATTGACTCGAGGGCGTTCATACAAGGACGAAATTCCCTTCGGGTGAGGCCAAGATTTCCAGCATGGCGTCAAATACAAGCCGAGGCTTTAGTCGTGGGGAGTACAGAATTAAGACCAAACGGGCAATTGAGGGTTGAATTTCGGCTTTGGGATGTGTTGCGGGGACAACAACTTGTTGGGTTGCGAACAGATACAGAGCCGCGAAATTGGCGACGTGTTGCCCATATAATCGCTGACGCGATTTATAGCGAAATTACAGGTGAAGAAGGATATTTTGATACAAGGGTTGTATACGTGGCTGAAAGCGGCCCAGCTTTAAAGCGAATTAAACGTTTAGCTATTATGGATCAGGACGGGGCAAATCACAGATATCTCACTAGCGGCAGCCACCTAGTTTTGACTCCGAGGTTCTCGCCTACGGAACAGGAAATAACATATCTTGAGTATCCGCCTGGTAAAAAACCAAGGGTCTATATTCGTAATATTGATACCGGGCAACGCGAAAAATTGGGCGAGTTTGATGGAATGACTTTCGCACCCCGTTATTCTCCAGACGGCAAAAGCGTGATTATGTCGATGGCCCAAAATGGTAATTCAGATATTTTTGTGATGGATCTTCGCACCAGACGTTATCAACAATTAACCAGACACCCAGCTATTGACACGTCGCCGTGTTTTTCACCGGATGGTAAAAGAATCGTTTTTACGTCAACTCGCGGAGGTAAGGGACAAATTTATGTCATGGATTCAGATGGAAGGAATAAAAAAAGAATTACTTTTGGCAGAGGAAAATATTCTACTCCAGTATGGTCACCCCGCGGAGATCAAATTGCTTTTACAAAACAAACCCCGGGGGAATGGTTTATTGGTGTTATGACACCAGATGGAAATGAAGAAAGGCTTCTTGCTAGGGGGTTTGCAGTTGAAGGTCCCACATGGTCTCCCAATGGACGTGTTTTAATGTTTTTTCGTCAGCCCCCTGCAGGTAAAGAAGGAGGCAAACCAAAACTTTATTCTATTGACTTAACGGGACATAATGAAAGGGAAATTAAGACACCGACGGATGCTTCAGACCCGGCTTGGTCGCCTCCTAAGTAAGGAAATATGGAATCTATTTGGTTGTTAACTTTTAAAGAAAGTTTGAGTTTGATAGCGAAGAGGTCTTTATTGAATCGAGCGTAAGGCTTATGATTTTTTTATTATTAATGAGAGGAAAGTCGAATATGGACTGGAAAATTCCTACTATAATATTAGTTGCGCTCGCACTTGGTGCCTGTGAAACAACTCCAGATAATGTTGGTTCTGTCAAGGGGAGTGGAAGTATTAGTGTCAAAACGGCTGCAACTTCTCTAGCCCCAGTTAGTGTTATCAAAAATCGTAAATTAGCGAAACTTGCCCCTGGCGGGGTTGCAGCGGGGAGCCAGGAAGACCTTGTTACGAATATTGGAGACAGGGTATTTTTCGGATTAGATAGCGTCTCATTATCATCTGATGCTCGATCTACACTTGAAAAACAAGCTCAATGGTTGCGCAAAAACCCAAATGTTACGGTAACTGTTGCGGGTCATGCTGATGAAAGAGGTACGCGAGAGTATAACCTTGCATTAGGTGAGCGCCGTGCGACCGCAGCCCGTGATTATTTAGTGGCGCTTGGTCTTGATCAAAATAGAATCAAAACCATCAGTTATGGTAAGGAGCGACCCATTGATGCACGTTCTGTTGAGGATGCTTGGTCTAAAAATCGCCGTAGTGTTACTACAGTAGATTAGTAAAGTAGTCCTTAACCAGAATTTGTCTTATAATTGTTTGATTGTTGGCGGTGGAATTAATAATGAGAGTTGCATTGTCTAGCATTAATTGTATCCAAATACTTGGGGTTATCTCACTCGTTTTTTTTATAGGTGCTTTATCTCAGCCTGTGAAGGCACAGCACTCGCCAGAAATTATGAAGCGTTTGCAACGTATGCAAAATGATCTTACAATACTGCAAAAGTATGTTTATCGGGGTAAGGCCTTGCCTGCTAAAAAAATTTCTCGCCCCCCGGAGAGCAAGTCATTGAATACCGCCTTGGCAAGGCTTTCCAACACCATCACCCAACTTGACGCTGAAATTCGGCGTTTAACCGGGACCAATGAAGAACTGAATTATGAAATTTCCAATTTAAAAAAGCGTCTCAATACTCTCGATAAAGACGTGGCTTTGAGGTTGGAAACTCTGGAGAATCGTTTAGACCCCGCCATAAAAAACGGTTCACTCTCGTCTAAATCCTCTCAACAGAGTGTCAACCCCAAGCCTTTAGTTAGGCCGTCTGGACCATCGATCAAAGGGGCAGATAAAGGAGTGAAACCCTTTGGGACTAAAAATAGTTCTTCGGAGAATGTGATAAGCGTCAAGGAAACACCGAAACAGCAATTTGAGAAAGCGTATTCACTAATTATTAAACAAAACCATGAGGCTGCGGAACAAGCGTTCACTGCATTTATAAGAGCTCATCCAACTCATCCTTTTGCATCCAATGCCTTTTATTGGCTTGGCCGTACGTTTTTTGTGAGAGATAACTTTGAGCAAGCGGCGAGCACCTTTGCCCAAGGATTTCAAAGGTTTCCTAATAGTAAAAAAGCGCAAGCAACATTGTTAAATTTGGGAATGTCGTTATCTAAATTGGGAAAAGATCAGGAAGCCTGTATGACATACAAAAAATTGCGAAAAACATTTAAGAATCTTACATCGCGGGTCAATAGGCGCTTAGATCGCGAACATAAGAAATCAAGTTGTAGGCGCTGATACCCTGGTAAACCTTCCCATTAAGTTATTATGACAATAGATAACCACAAACCAATCGGAGAAGGAGAATTTTCCAGACTCATGCAATCTCTTGGGCCATTCGAGAAATGCCCGGAATTAGCAATTGGGTTTTCCGGTGGAGCCGATAGCACAGGATTGCTGATTTTAGCTTCTCGTTGGGTTAAGCGACGTAAAGGTAGAATTTACGCGTTGACTGTTGATCATGGCTTAAGAACCACGTCATTGTCTGAAGCAAAAATTGCACAAAATAATATTAGAATTTTAAGGATACCCATGTATATCCTGCCGTGGATTGGCCCAAAACCCGATACTCGGGTTCAGGAGTCCGCTCGATTGGCTCGTTATAAGCTGCTGTCGGAATGGTGTCGCCGTCGAGGTGTTCTCCATTTACTAATAGCCCATCACGAAGAAGATCAAGCGGAAACATTACTGCATAGACTTGGCAGAAAGACAGGTGTAGATGGTTTGGCTGGTATTTCAGCTATAAGAGAAAATAGGGATGTTAGAATATTAAGACCTTGTCTCTCCGTTCCAAAGGCTAGGCTAGAAAGATCAGCTAAAAGTCGTGGCATTAGCTGGGTGGAGGACCCCTCAAATCAAAATTGTAATTTCGCTCGGGTAAGGCTAAGAAAATTATTACCCGTTTTAAGAGAGGAAAAAATTTCATCAGGAGCACTTGGAACTACAGCAAGGCATTTGGCAAAGGTTCGTAATTTATTGGATGATCAAACGACTCAAATTTTGGTGAGGGCAGCTGAACTTAATGATTTGGGGTATGCAAGAATACAATCTAAAATTTTGAAAGAGGTTGATAGAGAATTAGCAATACGTGCTTTGGAAAGGTTGTTGGGTACTATTGGAGGACATTTTTACCCTATTAGTCACAATGGAATTAATAACGTAATGAAAAAACTCCAAAAACAAGGTTTGTTTGCTTCGCGAACCCTTGCTGGATGCAAATTACAATGCGATAAAAACGATATTTTGGTCATCAGAGAAGCTGCGAGGTGTGAAGAGAAGAAAATAAAAGTGGGGTCTTGGGTTCATTGGGATGGTCGATTCAGAGTTCGGCTTTCCAAATGTGAAAAATCTGAATCTACAAGCTATATAATTAGAGCGCTTGGAGATAACTTATCGCGCAGACTTATAAAATTAGAGGGTGAGCAAAGGAAAATTGATGTTAAGCGGTCAGTTCGTCAGTCTCTGCCATCACTTTGGGATAAAGGCGGTTTGGTTTGCGTTCCTCATTTAGGCTATAGACGTACAGAGGCAAATCCTGCTAGCGTAGTTATGGTTCAGGCAGACTTTCAGCCAAGAAGATCTGCAACAAATGCCTCATTTTCTATTGTATAACCGATGTTATTCACTATTTAATCTATAAGAAAATGAAATTTTAAGACAGAATTTAAGAATTTTAGATCTCGTAGGAATTTTAATGTGAACAATCTAGGTAAAAATTTAGCTCTATGGCTTGTTGTTGGTCTGCTGCTTGTAGCACTCTTTAATCTCTTTCAGGGACCGAGTGGCAGAAGCGGCCAAGTAGGAATACCATTTTCTGATTTTCTTGCAGAGGTTGAAAACGGTCAAGTGAGGGAAGTAGTTATTAAAGGTAACGACATCTCCGGTACCTTTAATGATAATCGAGGTTTTTCAACTTACGCGCCCAATGACCCTAATTTGGTTGANAAATTGACTAAGCGTGGTGTTATCATAAATGCGCAACCNACTGAAANTAATTCGCCTTCGCTTATACAAATNCTAATCTCTTGGTTTCCAATGTTGCTATTAATTGGTGTNTGGATCTTCTTTATGAGNCAAATGCAAGGTGGNGGTGGNAAGGCGATGGGTTTCGGAAAGTCCCGTGCACGAATGCTCACGGAGCAATCTGGCAGGGTAACTTTTGAGGATGTTGCAGGCATCGATGAGTCCAAAACCGAGCTTGAGGAAGTGGTTGAATTTTTACGAGATCCACAAAGATTCCAAAGACTAGGAGGTAAAATACCCAAAGGGGTTCTATTGGTAGGACCTCCTGGGACTGGAAAAACATTGTTGGCTCGCGCTATTGCAGGTGAAGCTAACGTGCCCTTTTTTACAATCTCTGGTTCTGATTTTGTAGAGATGTTTGTAGGTGTTGGTGCTTCTAGAGTGCGCGATATGTTCGAACAAGGTAAGAAAAACGCACCATGTATTATTTTTATTGATGAGATTGATGCTGTGGGACGTCATCGCGGAGCTGGTTTGGGAGGTGGAAACGACGAACGTGAACAAACCTTAAATCAACTTCTTGTGGAAATGGACGGATTTGAAACCAATGAAGGAGTAATTCTCATTGCTGCCACTAACCGTCCAGATGTCCTGGACCCCGCTTTATTGAGGCCTGGCCGATTTGACAGGCAAGTAGTTGTGCCCAATCCTGATATTTTGGGTCGTGAAAAAATTTTAAAAGTTCATATGCGAAAAGTACCCTTGGCCCCAGACGTTGACGCTAGGGTTATAGCACGTGGCACCCCCGGGTTCTCTGGTGCAGATTTGGCTAATTTAGTAAATGAGGCGGCATTGATGGCTGCTAGACGCAATAAGCGATTGGTAACGATGGCGGAATTTGAGGATGCTAAGGACAAAGTAATGATGGGAGCCGAGCGCCGTTCCATGGTGATGTCCGAAGACGAAAAAAAACTAACCGCATATCATGAGGCAGGTCATGCTATTGTCGCACTGCATGTACCTCAGCACGACCCGTTGCATAAAGTAACCATTATTCCCAGGGGTCGTGCATTGGGTGTCACGATGTCTTTACCAGAACGTGATGCATTGTCGATGTCTAGAATTCAACTAGAGTCAAAGATTGCGATGGCTTTTGGTGGCCGTATAGCCGAAAAAATAACCTTTGGTAATGAAAATGTTACGACTGGTGCGGCCAATGATATTAAACAGGCGACGGGTATGGCACGCTCTATGGTAACAGAATTTGGATTTAGTGAAAAACTGGGACCATTGCGTTATACGGATAATGAAGAAGAAGTATTTTTGGGTCATTCGGTAGCACAAAAGAAGAATGTATCGGATGCTACTGCCAAACTAATTGATGAAGAAGTTAGGAACCTTGTTGATGCAGGTATGGAAACTGCTGAGCGTATCTTAACAGAAAATAATAACGAACTTGAAGTTTTGGCTCAGGCGTTACTCGAATATGAAACTCTGTCTGGAGAAGAAATTACAGCCTTGCTTCAGGGAGAAACAATAATTAGGCCAGATCCCGATGATAGCACCCCAGATAAAGAGGGACGAACATCTGTGCCAACCTCAGGCATAAAAACCAAAAAAGATGGTGGCGAGCCAGATCTAAAGCCGGAGCCACAACCAGGTTCCTGAGCAATAGTAATGATTTAATGCAAATTAAAAACGCCTCCGCTTTACCGGGGACCTTTGAATTTTTTTCGGACTTAGAATCTGGTTTTCAACTCAACCCCGACCCAACGGGTTTGTGTAAATTAAATAGGGTAGAGCTGTATATACCCGCTGGTGAAGGAGCTTTGAAGGTCAAAGCGGATATTGCTGAAATTCTTCAATGGGCCAAAAAGATTGATGTAGATCTAGAAAGGGTGATCATTCGCCTTATTGATTCCGCCTCAAGACCAAGTTTATCCTTTGCAGGACTTAAATTGGACCATCCAATTTTGATGGGCATTTTAAATATCACACCAGATAGTTTTCATGATGGGGGTAGTTTTTCTGATATTGGGGCCGCAATAGAACATGCTTTGAAATTGATTGAATGCGGCGCGGAAATTATTGATATTGGGGGGGAATCTACTCGACCAGGTGCGAGAACGATTTCAGAGCAAGAAGAAATTGACCGGGTCATTCCAGTCATAGAAGGTCTTATAAAGGAACATACTATAATTTCTGTTGATACAAGGCGTCCAGACGTAATGCGTGAAGCCTTGGCAGCAGGAGCTACAGTTGTTAATGATATAAGTGCATTGTCCGATGACCGGTCTTTAGAGGCTGTAAAACAGGCAAAAGCATCTGCAATTTTAATGCATATGCAAGGGCAACCAGAAAATATGCAAAAAAGCCCACAATATGGTGATGCTCCATATGAAATTACTACATATTTATCAAAAATGGTTAACCGTTGTGAAAAAATGGGAATACCGCGCTCTAACTTGGCAATTGATCCCGGAATAGGTTTTGGGAAATCAGATATGCACAATTTAGCTATCTTAAAAAATTTATCGATGTTACATGGTGTTGGGTCTCCTGTAGCTATTGGTGTTTCCCGGAAAAGTTTTATTGGTAGGTTAACTAATACAATTTCCACAAATGACCGATTGCCCGGGACAATAGCAGCCGTTGTGCAAGCAATGAATCATGGAATTCAAATTCATCGAGTTCATGATGTTTGTGAGGTCAAACAGGCACTTACGATTTGGAATCAAATTCAAAACGTTTAAAACAAATATTACATTTTCTCATTAAAATTGCGTTATGATAAATTTAGAAAGCATAGAAGCATCGTCAAAATATAGGGCAGGGCATTAATGGTGGTTAAACTCTTTGGTACTGACGGAATAAGGGGAAAAGCTAATGTTAATCCTATGACCGCCGAAGTAGCCCTTAAAGTTGGTATGGCGGCAGGAGCAATATTCACGAATGGAGCGCGGCGTCACACGGTGGTTATAGGCAAGGATACCCGCTTGTCCGGTTATATGCTTGAGCCAGCTCTAGCTGCCGGTTTTATAGGTATGGGCATGGATGTTATATTTGTTGGTCCTATGCCAACGCCAGCCGTAGCAATGCTCGTCCGAAGTCTTAGAGCAGATCTTGGAGTGATGATCTCGGCTTCGCATAACTCCTTTGAGGATAATGGTATAAAATTGTTTGGGCCGAGCGGGTATAAGCTCTCGGCTTCAGCCGAAGCAGAAATTGAGTCTCTGGTTGGACAACAGAATACAAATAAATTGGCTACTCCCAATAAACTCGGACGTGCTCGACGGTTAGAAGATGCGGAGGGCCGTTACATTGAGTTTGCTAAAAACACCTTTCCGAAAGGTTTAAGGCTGGATGGTCTAAAAATAGTAGTGGATTGTGCTAACGGCGCTGCATACAAAGTAGTGCCTTCCGCACTCTGGGAGTTAGGTAGCGATGTAGTCGCTTTGGGAATTTCTCCTAATGGATTAAATATTAATAAGGCCTGCGGTAGTACTAATACGGAGTTAATGCGAGAGACAGTTGTAAATGAGGGTGCCAATCTTGGCATCGCACTTGATGGGGATGCAGATCGAGTAATTCTTGCTGATGAGGAAGGCAATATTATCGATGGTGACCAAATTTTGGCTTTAATAGCAAATTCTTGGCAGAGTGATAATAGGCTTAAAGGGAGGGGGGTAGTGACGACCGTAATGGCCAACCTTGGATTAGATAGATTCCTTAATGATCTGGGGTTAAAAGTGGTACGGACAAAAGTTGGTGACCGTTATGTTGTAGAAAAAATGTTACGAGATGGTTTTAATATTGGCGGTGAGCAATCAGGCCATATTATTCTTAATGATTACAATACGACCGGTGATGGACTCGTTGCGGCGTTAGAGGTCCTCTCTGTTATTGTGCAATCCAATAGACCAGCTAGTGAGGTTTGTAGGGTTTTTGACCCTGTCCCACAAATTCTCAAGAATGTGATGTTTGCTGGCGCATCTCCAATGAATGTGGCTAGTATAAAAAAGATTATTGCGGATGGGGAAAAGAAATTAGATGGTGTTGGAAGGTTGCTAGTACGTCAGTCTGGAACAGAGTCAATAATAAGAGTTATGGCAGAAGGCAGCGATGAAATAATGATAAAAGAAGTTATTAATGAAGTGTGTTCCGAAATTAAAAAGTTTTCAAAGTGAATAAGATAAAATGATCGGAAGAGTTTTGGTTATTGCGGGTTCCGACTCCGGGGGAGGAGCGGGTATTCAGGCAGATATTAAGTCAATAAGTGCCCTAGGAGCTTACGCTGCCAGCGCCATTACGGCTTTGACGGCTCAGAACACACTGGGAGTACACGGCGTTATGGAGGTTTCCCCAGAGTTTATTGAAAAGCAAATAAATGTGGTGTTAGATGATATAGGCGCAGATTGTATAAAGACGGGAATGCTGCATGAATCTATGGTAATCGAAACGGTTGTAAGGGCGTTGGAACGTAAGGCGAATAATATCCCTATAGTTGTTGACCCAGTGATGATTGCCAAAGGGGGTGCTTCTTTATTAAACACAGAGGCTATTGTAACACTCCGCGAGGAACTAGTGCCACGAGCAACTTTGCTCACTCCTAATATCCCAGAAGCTGAAGCAATTTTGAATAGGAAGCTTAAAGGCAGGGATGACATGCAGGCAATGGGTGAGGAGCTTTTTGATCTTGGTCCAAAGGCAGTTTTGCTTAAGGGTGGTCATATGGAAGGGCCGATAGTTTGGGATTTTTTAATCTCCAATGATGGGTCTCGATTTTTTCAAAATGAAAGAATAGCTACTTCACATACCCACGGGACTGGCTGTACTCTTGCGTCATCTATCGCCGCGGGTATAGCAAACGGTCTAACTATTGAGGGGGCGGTAACGCAAGCGGAGACCTTTTTAAATAAAGCAATTCAAACTGCCCCAGGCATTGGCAAAGGTCATGGACCTATAAATCATCTTCATACAGTTCGGTCTAGCTAGGCTCTTGTTGTTATTTGATCTAGGATCTCCGTTTATCGTTTCCTTTTCTTACAAAAGGCCTCGTTTTAGGAACTTTGCTCGGTCGGTCTCGTTTATCATTCCTAAAATTACTTTACGGTAACCCTCAACAGCCTCTGCCCCAGCAGCCCGATAAGCATGTGCGATTCTCTCTCTTTGGTTCTGGGAAAGTCTTTTTTCAAGGTTTACACCTTTTTCAGTCAATTCTAAAAGCCGTTGACGTCTATCCCGTATTCCGGGTCTCTGCGTTATAAACTTCTCGCGTACTAATTGGCTTAATACACGTGATAGACTTTGCTTAGTGATTTTCAGGATATCTAAAAGTGCTGAAACCGTTATCTCCGGATTGCGGCCGACAAAATATATTACTCTATGGTGTGCTCGCCCAAACCCATAGGCCGCTAAAATGGCGTCGGGTTCCGCGGTGAAATCACGGTAGGCATAAAACACTAGTTCCATGCCCTGCCTTAATTCTTCATCTCGTAGAAATAAGGGGTTTGCCCCTGCTTTTATGTCAGTCATGTTGACATATATGACTGCGAATGATACGCAGGGCAACCCGAAATTTAGACTTTTAACGCTTTTTTTGTCACCTAACGTTATCATGGTTTTAAATATATGCTGAATTTTGATGATCAAGATGGGCGAATTTGGTATAATGGCTCGCTAAAAGAATGGCGGAATATTCGATTACATGTACTGAGCCATGGTCTTCATTATGGCAGTTGTGTATTTGAAGGTGAAAGGGTTTATAACGGGAATATTTTTAAGCTAAGGGAGCATACCGAAAGGCTTATCAAGTCAGCGGAAACACTAGGTTTTGTTATACCCTATTCTTTACAACAAATTGAAGATGCAACCGTAGAAACTGTTTCGGCTCAGGGGTTTTCTGATGCATATGTTCGACCTGTAGCGTGGCGTGGAAGTGAAATGATGGGTGTTTCGGCACAAGAATCAACAATTCATTTGGCTATAGCGGTTTGGGAATGGCCTTCATATTTTTCGCCAGAGGCTAGAATGAAAGGTATAAAACTGAGCTGGGCTCCATACAAAAGGCCCTCCCCGGAATGCGCTCCTGTTCATTCTAAAGCTGCGGGCCTGTATATGATTTGTACATTGTCTAAGCACGCCGCAGAGGCGGAGGGTTTTGATGATGCCTTAATGCTAGATTGGCGTGGACAGGTGGCGGAAACAACGGGGGCAAATGTCTTTCTTGTAATTGATGGTTCGATTCATACCCCTACTCCGGATTGTTTCTTAAATGGAATAACTAGAAGAGCGGTTATAGATCTTGCGCGTGGCCATGGGATTGAGATTATTGAGCGGGCAATATTTCCTGAAGAGTTATCCAAAGCTGATGAAGTTTTTGTGACGGGCACTGCGGCGGAAGTGACCCCCGTTGGTCAAATTGATGAAATGAAATTCAAGGTCGGTCCAGTTACCAAATTATTGCTCGAAGAATATGATCACCTTGTACGTCAGACACAATAATCCCAAGTAATTATAGACGGTTTCTGTCAATTAATTTTTACTTATGTATTTTCAGTTTCCCATTTCTTTGCTTCTCTTTCATCATTGTCCTGAGCCTCAACCCAGCTATCACCGGACAGGCTAGATTCAACCTTCCAAAATGGCGCTTTGGTTTTTAGCCAGTCTATAAGAAAATGACAGCTTTCTATTGCGGCTCTCCGATGTGCGGAAGTAGTTGCCACGAGAACGATTCGGTCACCAGGTTGAAGTTTGCCAAACCTATGAATGATCAATACATCATTCAAAGGCCACCGCTGATTTGCTTCCTTTTCAATTTTTCTAAGTTGTTTCTCGGTCATCCCAGGATAGTGTTCAAGAGTCATTGCACTAATGTGTTCCTGATTAGCCATGTCCCGCACAAGGCCGATAAAACAACTCTGCGCTCCTATGCCAAAATGCTCATCCGTCATTTTGGAGAGCTCAATACCGACATCAAAATCCTCTTCCTGAACCCTAATCACCTATTTATCCTCCTGTCATCGGTGGGAATAGTGCAACTTCATCGTCTGGATCAACTCGAGCATCTAAAGTTGTGATTTCTTGATTAATTGCCACCCGTATTAAGTTTAGGTTCTGAAAAGCTTCGTGATATCCACCCCCTCTTTTTTTAAGCCATTTAATCAGAGCGCTAACATCCTTAATATGGGTCGGTAAATTGACTGTTTCCTGCACTTTACCAATGCGAGCGCGCACCCATCCAAAATATAATAACTGCATTAGCCAACCTCGCTAAATGGCAAAAAATCTACCATATTTCCTTTTTTTATTGTTGTTTGCCCCTCGCTTAGTTCAACAAGTCCATCTGATTCAACCATAGAAGTCAGAATTCCTGCCCCGCTAAGAGGAAATTTCTCTGCTTGGTACACACCTTCTTTCCCAATGCTAAGCGCTGCGCGAATCCATTCTCTCCTCCCTCCTTTCTTTTCATAATTGAATGCGGCTGGTACTCGAAAAATTTTTGGATCAATTTGCGTTGCCCCGTTGAGTAATAATAAAGCGGGCCTCGCAAAGCGCATAAATGTAACCATACTGGCTACAGGGTTTCCAGGGAGACCTATGAAGGGAACATTTTTGATTTGGCCGAAAGTGATGGGTCTTCCGGGTCTAATGGCGACCCGCCAGAAATATAAACACCCTATCCCGGCTACCGCTCGTCGAATGTAATCTTCTTCACCTGTTGAGACGCCGGCGGACGATATTATAACATCGTGTTCGAAGGCGGCACTAATTAAAGTTTCACGAATAACTTTAATTTTGTCCGAGATAATGCCCAAATCACTTACCTTACAACCGAGTTGATGGAGAAGGGCTGATATGGAATAGCGATTAGAATCAAAAATCGTTCCCGGTCGTAATTTATCACCTATATCACAAATTTCATCGCCCGTAGAAAAAAGAGCAACGCTTAATGGGCGGTAAACTAAAAGTTTTTCTATACCGATAGAGGCAGACAATCCAATTTCTTGGGGGCGGAGGCGTTGTCCCTTCGTTATTACAATATTACCAGGTTTAATATCTTCCCCCGCAAAGCGGCGATTGGCCCCTCTTTTGACCCCTTTTGGAATTATAACATTATTGTCTTCAACTACACAGTCCTCCTGCATCAAGACTGTGTCAGGGCCATTTGGCATTGGTGCCCCAGTAAATATCCTATAGGCATTTCCCATATCCGCTGTTTCTATTAATGGGTGTCCAGCTGTAATCCGTCCCTTTATTGGAAGTTTAGTCTCCCCGGTTTGGGAAATGTCATCAAAGTATACGGCGTAACCGTCTACAGCTGAGTTGTCATGGGCGGGTACTTCCTGCTTTGATTTTAAATCTGCGGCTAAGATCCGCCCAATACCATCTGCTAATTCCACTTCT
>PBWY01000004.1 GCA_002727395.1 Rhodospirillales bacterium
TCCCCACTCGAAAATATGGTTACGACCGATAGTATAATGGGCACAGAAGCCGTTCGTGTATCTCAAAATGTGAGACAGCTTTCTATAGCACCACTTATAGGCGAGGCAATCAGTCGTATCAGTGATGAAAAATCTGTATCTAGTTTGTTTGACTAATTAGTCTTATAGGACTAAAACCCTTCGCCTCAGTTTTATAAACGGTATTTTCATACGTCAGCACCCCTGGAGGCTGACTAACACACTATAAGGGAGAAACGGCATGGCCGAAATTCAAACTATTCTTGCCTCCTCTCGTGTACGGGCTGGAAAGGGGAACGCCCGAGCAGCACGTCGCGAAGGGCGAGTTCCTGCTGTAATTTACGGGAATAACGAGAACCCGATTTTAATTACACTAGATAAAATTCAGCTGGAACGAGAGTTGAGTAAAAACGGATTTTTTATCCGTCTGATAGATGTCGAAGTGGAAGGTAAAAAACATAGAGTCCTACCTAGGGATACACAATTTCATCCAGTAACTGACCAACCTTTACATGTTGATTTTCTGCGTTATTCGGCAGATCGAAAATTAACCGTTGAAGTTCCGGTGCAATTCTTAAACGAAAACGATTCTCCTGGTTTAAAAACTGGCGGTGTTCTAAATGTCGTTCGACATGCAATCGAAGTTACATGCATCGCCGACTCAATTCCTGAAATGTTTGAAGTTGACCTTACAGGATTAGAAGTAGGTGATTCTATTCATGCCAGTACCTTATCATTGTCCGAGGGTGTCGAACTTACAATTTCAGACCGGGATTTTACAATTGCAACCATCGCAGCTCCAACGATCTTAACAGTTGAAGAAGATGTAGCAGAAACCGACGGTGAGGACACTGGAGAAGATTCAATCGACCAAGAAAATGAAGATACCGAAACTGGTGATGATGATAAAACAAAGGGCGATGACTAACTAATACTCTCAAAATAGGAGAACCGGAGGCACCATGTTGCTCCTGGTGGGCCTGGGTAATCCAGGAAAAAAATATGCCGGCACCCGACATAATGTGGGCTCAATGGCGTTAGATGAAATTATTCATCACCATAAATTGAGCTCCCCACGTGCTCGTTCACGCCCTAAGGGCATTTTTAGTGATGGTGTCATAGGCAGTACAAAGATTTTAACCTTAAAACCACTCACTTTTATGAATGAATCCGGAAAACCAGTTGGAGAAACTTTAAGATATTGGAAACTTAAACCTGAAAACGTTTTTGTTTTTCATGACGAGATAGACCTTCCTAGAGGTAAGATTAGGGCTAAGTTAGGTGGCGGCGATGCTGGTCATAATGGTTTGCGCGATATTACCTCCCATATTGGCTCAGATTACTGGAGAGTACGAATCGGCGTCGACCACCCTGGCAGGCGAGAAAACGTATCGAAGTATGTCCTAAATGAGTTTAAAAAATCAGATCAGATATGGCTTTCACAAACATTTAATTCTATCGCTGAATCATTACCAATGCTTCTAAATGGTGAAAGTAGTTCATTTCTAACTCGGGTTAATATAATAGAACAACTTCCAAAACCAAAAATTTCAGAGATAAAAACGTGACTAATCAAATTTTAGAAAGCATAGGGTAATGGGTTTTACATGCGGAATCGTAGGCCTACCTAATGTTGGCAAGTCAACCTTGTTTAATGCCTTAACTGCCACTATTTCGGCGCAGGCCGAAAATTATCCCTTTTGTACCATCGAACCAAATATTGGTAAAATAGCAGTTCCTGACTCCCGACTTCAACAGCTGGCCAAAATTGCCAATTCAGAAAAAATCATTCCTGCCCAAATAGACTTTGCTGATATTGCCGGTCTTGTACGTGGCGCTAGTAAGGGGGAGGGTTTGGGCAATCAATTCTTAGGACATATAAGGGAAATGGATGCTATTGTGCATGTTGTGCGCTGTTTTGAGGATACAAATATTACTCACGTTGAAGGTCGTATTGATCCACTAAATGATATTGAAATAATAGATACAGAATTGATGATAGCGGATCTTGAAAGTTTAGAACGACGGATCCACCCATTGCTCAAATTATCACGTGGTAATGATCAAGAGGCCAGTGCCACTCTATCTATTGTTGAAAAAGTTATAGACATCCTTAAGGAAGGTGAGCCAGCGCGGTCAATAGCTCACAAATTCGAAAATAAAACTCTAATAAATGGTTTACAATTACTTACGACAAAACCCGTTTTGTATGTTTGTAACGTTAGTGAAGAAGAAGCTTCCACAGGAAATCATTTATCTAAAAAAGTCGAAGAATTCGCTAGGTCAAATGGAGCAATCGCAGTCACTATATCAGCGTCGATCGAAGCGGAAATAGCACAGCTATCCAGTCCAGACGAGCGTGCTGAATTTTTACATTCACTTGGGCTAAAAGAGACGGGACTCTCCCGCATCGTGCAAGCAGGATATAAGCTGCTTGGTTTAATAACATATCTAACAGCAGGGCCCAAGGAATCAAGAGCCTGGACCATTCGGAAAGGCACCAAGGCACCAAAGGCAGCGGCGGCGATTCATACTGACTTTGAAAAAGGGTTTATATGTGCCGAAACAATCTCTTTTGACCAATACATCTCATGCAATGGCGAGGTCGGAGCAAAAGAAGCAGGAAAAATACGTCAAGAGGGCAGGGAATATATTGTCGAGGATGGAGATGTTATAATGTTTCGATTTAATGTATAAGATAATATGAAAATCCTTTTTAAATAAATCTTCCCAAAACATTTTAATCTAAATTGCTGTTCCATTTATCAGAACTATGATGGCTAAAATTGAGTAGTGCATTGCGCAAACCGCGATCTATGTTTAAAAGTGCTTTATAATTTTTCACACGATTTTTGTATAGATTATGGGAGGGACAAATGGGAAAAAATATTGAGCTCACAACTGCTGATGGTCATGTTCTAGACGCCTATAAAGCTGAACCAGAAGGCTCCGCAAAAGGCAGCATTGTTGTAATTCAAGAAATTTTTGGAGTGAATAGTCATATCCGCAAACTTGTGGATGAATTTGCCAAAAATGGGTATATCGCCATTGCTCCAGCATTATTTGATCGAAAGGAAAAGGGTCTTGACTTAGGCTATGGACAAGAAGATTTCGGTAAAGGCAGGGATACAAGAGGTAGCCTCGATGATGATGGAATTCAAAACGATGTCCAGGCAGCAATAAATAATGTTTCCGCTACTGGTAAAGTAGGTATTGTTGGCTACTGCTTTGGTGGTTATGTCAGCTGGCTTGCCGCCTGTAAATGTGACGGATTGTCAGCCGCTTCTACATTCTATGGAGGTGGAATTCATGCAAAGCGCGAAGACACACCAAAAGTACCAGTTATATTTAATTTTGGTGATAAAGACGGCGGTATTCCCTTAAGCCAAGTCCATGACATTAAAGAAGCCCATCCAGACATCCCCTGCTTTGTCTACGATGATGCTGGGCATGGTTTCTGCTGTGATGACAGAGAAAGCTATAATCAAGGCGCATGTGAACGCGCCCACAAACGGACACTAGAACACTTTGCAACACACATGAGCTAATTGTCTTAAAGTTACTCCGAAAAGGAACGAAAATTTAGAAGATTTTCGTTCCTTTTTTTTGTAACTATTTGGTAAATTTTAGAAAAATTTTAAGCACTTAATGCAAACGAGACCACACCTTCCTCTTAATTCCGTACAATAAACCGGTAAGAATTAAAAGAAATAGGAGCACTTTCACCCCTAACCGTTTTCTAGCTTCGAGCTCTGGCTCTGCTGCCCAAGCTAAAAATGTTGTCAAATCACTAGACATTTGCGTAATGGTTGACTTGGTTTTATCGGTATATTCAACACCTCCGTCTACTAATGGTGGTGGCATAGCTATTTGTTGACCAGGGTAGTAGGGGTTGTAATACATACCCTCTGCCACTTTCATCCCTTTCGGCACTGGTTTGTAACCTGTTAACAGGGCATGTAGATAGTTGATACCGTTTTTTCTTGCCTTTGTTATTAGTGATAAATCTGGCGGAAGCGCACCGTTATTACCCGCACGTGCTGCCTGGTCATTTGGAAACGGTTTAACAAATTTATCGCTCAAACGGCCCGGACGTTGAAACATTTCTCCATCATCATTCGGTCCATCCAAAACCTCTTTAGATGCCGCAATTCTCTTTACCTGTTTTTCCGTAAAACCAATTTCCAATAAATTTCGATAGGATAACAATCTAACAGAATGACATCCCGCACAGACCTCACTATATACCTGAAAACCTCGCTGAAGAGCCCCCCTATCAAATGTCCCAAAGATCCCAGAAAAAGACCATTGTTGTTTAGGAGCCTTCAAAAAATCGCCCGCAGCACTCGCATTAAATGAATAAAAGGCTATGACAGAAAATACAATCGCACTTTCGATTAGAATTTTCCGCATTACACTTTCTCCATCGGTTTAGCACTCGACACGACGGATACACCGCCCCCTCCCTTTAAGACTGGCTCACTAATACTGGTGGGCAAAGGACGAGTTTTTTCAAAGAATCCTAGAAGTGGAATAATTACTAGAAAATGTAAGAAATAATACGCGGTAGCCGCCTGTGCGATATAGGTCCATGGTGCTTCTGCAGGCTTAGCTNCACAAACTCCTAATATCACGCAATCTATGATCAGTAGCCAATAGAACTGTTTGTATAGCGGCCTAAAGCGTGCGCTCCTTACAGGCGAGTGATCGAGCCATGGCAAAACAAAAAGAACAAGGATTGATGCAAACATCGCAAGGACACCGGCTAGTTTAGCCGACATCAACCAGGATATGGGCAAATAAATCAATGCGTCTGCTGTAAAAGAACGTAAAATTGCGTAAAACGGCAAGAAATACCACTCTGGGACAATGTGAGGCGGAGTAACTAGCGGGTTGGCTTCAATATAGTTATCTGGTTCACCAAAAAAGTTGGGAGCAAAAAATACGAAAGCAAAAAATAAGACAAGAAAGACCCCTAATCCAAACATATCTTTTATCGTGTAATATGGGTGAAATGGAACCGTATCTTGAGGAGACTTTGTGTTTATACCTATTGGATTGTTGGATCCATGCTGATGCAGAGCGACAATATGCAAAACAATAATTCCAACAAGAACAAATGGTAATAGGTAATGAAGACTGAAAAAGCGGTTAAGGGTCGGATTATCAACAGAAAACCCTCCCCACAAAAGAGTGACGATTGAGTCTCCAACCACTGGGATTGCCGAGAAGAGGTTGGTAATAACAGTTGCTCCCCAGAAGCTCATCTGACCCCAGGGAAGGACATACCCTAAAAAGGCTGTCGCCATCATACAAAGAAGAATAATTACACCAAGTATCCATAAAATCTCACGGGGAGATTTGTAGGAACCGAAATAGAGTCCTCTAAAAATATGGATATAAACGACGATAAAGAATGCAGATGCGCCATTCATATGAATGTAGCGGATCAACCAACCGTAATTAACATCCCTCATAATTCGCTCAACAGAATCAAAGGCAAATGCGGTATGCGGAGTATAATGCATTGCTAAGATAATCCCTGTAACAATCATTATAACTAGAATAATTCCGGCTAAAGAACCAAAATTCCACCAATAATTTAAGTTTTTTGGAGTAGGGTATTCATGAAGTTCATGCTCTAAAAATGTAAAAACCGGCAATCTATAGTCGATCCAAGATATAATTGGATTTTTAAACTTAGAATCACTCATCTAGCCTACTCCTAACCGATCTTAACAACATTATCTGAAAGAAATTGATACTCTGGAACTGGTAGATTCTTAGGAGCCGGTCCCTTTCGTATACGACCAGAAGTATCGTAATGCGATCCGTGACATGGACAGAACCACCCGCCGTATTCCCCTTTTATCTCCCCCTGTTTCGTACCAGAAGGGATACAACCTAAATGAGTGCAAACCCCCACAATAATAAGCCACTCCGCTTTTTTTGCTCGTTGCTCGTCAGTTTCGGGATCTACTAAATCTGCTACATTAACTGACCGCGCTTCCTCTATCTGTGCCTTTGTCCTTCTTACTATAAATACAGGTTTACCTCGCCATTTCACGATTAAGCGCTGTCCGGGTTCAATGGGTTCTAAATCAACCTCTGTCGTTGATGCGGCAAGGGTATCTGCAGCCGGGTTCATTTGATCAACGAGTGGCCAAACAGCTGCAGCAACTCCAAAGGCACCAAAAGTACCAGTTGCAAGCATCAAAAAATCTCTTCTAGTTTCACTTTCTACAGCGCTATCTGTACTGTCCTCGGCTAGATCAGCAGAAGTTACCATCTTATCCCTCTCGATTGTATCCGCTTATCGTTCGCGGTCGCTTTTTTGGTACTCTTTATAATTAACTCCTAGAAAGATTCAAACACTGCGGCCTTACGCCGCAGCATAAGTAAAAAGCGTTCGTAAGTTCCTTTTAAACCCCCTTATTGATATAATTGAGAATATATTTACTACATGATTGTTTGCAATGAGATTAGCATTATATCAACCAGATATCCCCCAAAATACTGGCACCATTCTGCGCACAGCCGCCTGCCTTAACGTGGGTGTGGATATTATTGAACCGTGCGGTTTTATTTTAGACGACAAACGTCTCAAAAGATCTGGAATGGATTATTTAGATAACGTTGATTTAGTGAGTCATATCTCATGGACCCATTTTTTAAATTTTTGTAGCCAGAACCGACGTAGGATTGTTTTATTAACTACCTCTGGAAACGGAACATACTGCGACTTTTCCTTTAAAACTGATGACTACCTCCTTTTAGGTAGTGAGAGTAGAGGGGTGACAAGTGAAGTACACGAAACGGCAACAGCACGTATAAAGATACCAATGGCAGAGGGGTCGCGGTCCCTGAATATTGCTGTAGCAGCATCTATGGTTCTGGGAGAGGCACTTAGACAAACCAATAACTTTATTTCAAACGTTAACTAATGAATTTTACCATCGAGGACAAAAAGAAATCAACTTTAGTATGGTTTGCCAAACTAAGGGATTTAATATGCGCTGAATTTCAAACTATTGAGAATGAAGGTAGCGTTCAAAATGAAAACCAACCACCGGGGCAATTTCAAAAGAAGGTATGGACTCGAAAAGGAGATAACAATCAAAATGGCGGCGGGGGAACGATGTCCATCATGACCGGGCGTGTTTTTGAAAAAGTGGGAGTAAATATTTCTGCAGTCGAGGGAGAGTTTTCGGCCAATTTCAGAAACGAAATTCCAGGAGCTGATGAAAACCCTGAGTTTTGGGCGGCGGGCATATCAGTCGTTGCTCATATGTGTTCACCTTTAGTACCAGCGGTTCATATGAATACCAGATTTATTTGCACCTCCAAAACATGGTTTGGAGGTGGGACAGATTTAACACCAATGGTTAATGATAATTTAGCTTCAAATGAGTTTCACTCCGCTCTAAAAATAACATGCGATAAATACGACAAACAATACTATCAAAAGTTCAAAAAATGGTGCGACGAATATTTTTACCTTCCACATCGGGAAGAGGCTCGTGGTGTTGGCGGTATATTTTATGATTATTTAGACTCTGGCGATTGGTCAAAAGATTTCAAATTTACCAAGGAAGTAGGAAAATCATTTCTCCAAATTTATCCTGAGATTGTCCGGGCCCGTAAGGACAAACGATGGACTAAAGAAGACCGCGAACAACAACTTATCAAGCGGGGACGCTACGTCGAATTCAATTTACTTTATGATAGAGGCACTAAATTTGGCTTGAAAACCGGAGGCAATATAGAGGCCATATTGATGTCCCTACCCCCTGTGGTGAAATGGGAGTAACCCTGATTTTTCCCTTATAATATGTAACCACCAAAACATAATGATAAGCCAGTTAATATATAATATTTTCAGAAAATACTTATACTATAACTATAAAAATAACTCCATAATGGGATCTCAAATACCCGCCCCTATAAAATAATCTAAATATCTTAAGCAGGCTTGGCGGTCTGCGCTGAAATCCCCTTCGATCCACCAAGTTTCAATNCCCTTCATAATTTCCCCGACTCTGGCACCTTCAGTTATTCCCGATGATATAACATCGGATCCCTTTATTGGAAAAGACGGCAAAGAAGTTACTTCGGCTAGTTCGAGAAGAGATAACCAATCCTTATCAGGAAATTTGGCCCCTCCTAAAATAGAAAGTTCAATGAAAAAACCCTTTCCTAAACGATAAATAATAGCACGATTGTGCTTCTGTCCCCTCTGAGGATCCGGCTGTTCCTTTGGTTCACATAAATTACAGAAACGTATACGATCCACCTTCGAAAACTTTAGCCGAGAAGCCAAAATATTCGCTTCATCCCTGCACAAATCTACTATGGCGGCTAGACGCCTTAGATAGTCGGGCTGTAACCCAGCCCTTTTCTCTAATTGAATCATCGAGTTTAAGGAGTCACAACACACAACCTCTGGCAGCAAATAAGATAGAATTGAATTCTCTTTCATCATTCCTAATGCTGGGGTTGGATCTTGAGCAAGAAATAATTTAGATAGTTCTCCCCAAACTCTCTCGGCAGACAATTTTCTAATTTTAGGAGCAAATTCTCGACAAGCCTCTAAAGCTCTATCATCCGCAGGCTCGGTTCCGTAATAGGCATAGAATCGAAAGTATCTTAAAAGCCTTAATATATCTTCTTGAATACGAGCTTTAGGATTTCCTACAAACCGGATTCTACCAGCCTTCAGATCAGCCAATCCGTCCAAAGGATCAAAAACGTTTCCCTTAATATCACAATAAAGTGCATTTAATGTTAAGTCGCGACGCGCCGCATCCTCATTCCAATTCAGAGTAAATTCTACTCGGGCGCTACGCCCAAAGTTTTCGATGTCTTTACGTAGTGTGGTTATTTGAAAACCCCTTGCACCGCAAATCGCAGTAATTGTACCATGTTCAATACCTGTCTTAACACCTCGTAACCCCGCTTGTTTTAAAAAAGTCAGCACCCGCTCAGGACTCTCTGGAGTAGCAATATCAATTTCTGTTACTCTCTCTCCCAACAACGCATTCCTAACACACCCTCCAACAAAAAGTGATATACTGCCGGCAGCGGATAGGGCTTTCATTACTACCTTAGCCTGTGCCAAGCCATGCCAATCATCAAGCTTGATTACGCATACGGGTTGCATATTCCCGGCCGCCTCTAAAAAATTATAAGTTCAGGATACGCTATGACCGTAAAAACTGTAATCATTACCATTAGGCCTCCCGCGAGAATAAGCCAAGGCCAAGGCAATGGTTCCCATTCCTCACGAGCTATCGCTCGGGATCCACCAAATTTTGGTGGAGCGATTGCACGCCATAAAATATAAAGACCAATTGGCAACAAAGCTGGTAAAACGAACATTAGAAGTAAGCGTATCATGCGTCCCTCAACATTTTTCCTAATTCAACAAGAATACGAGCAGTCAATCCCCAAATATAGTGTTCATTGTAAGGCATTACATAATATTCATGAGATTTACCACACTTCTGACGTGTTTCAAGAGCATAACTTTTTGGATCCATAATGAATGTAAGTGGAATTTCAAATACTTTAGCCACTTCAGTTGGTGCAAGTTTTAGTGAAACAGGTGGTGTAATTAATCCAACAATCGGCATTACACAATACCCTGTTGCGGTATCTCTAGAATTCATTCGGCCAAGAACACGGACCTTACTGGGCGGTAGACCAATTTCTTCCTTTGTCTCACGAAGGGCGGTTTCCTCTGGCGTAATATCAATAGACTCTTTAGCACCTCCGGGAAATGCGATTTGTCCGGGGTGTTTAGACATTGTTTCTGTTCTCTCTGTAAGTAGAATTTGCATGCCATCATTATGATCCAATATAGGGACAAGAACCGCAGCCGCACGCAAATTTTTTTTGCTACTTCTAGAGGATGATATCGGCCATGACTTTGGACCCATACCCTCAGTGAAATTGAATTTTTGTTTTTTAAAGATTTCTTTTAAAAGATCACGCATTTTATAAATGGGAATATTAGTTCCAAAATCTTAATCAATACTACCCAGGTGGAAAAATATTCCATCACTCCAAACGCCTAGAATTAAATGGCTCTCATGTATTGTCTTTATCCCTAATTCGACCAGATCATAAAATACTGACCGTGTAATCAAAGCTTCTATGCCACTGCGGATCTCCAGATATGGCGATGGTTCATTTGTTTCTGGATCAACTCTGACAATTATAGAGTGTTTGGGGCCAGCAATTACAATATCGTCAACATTTGTCCGAAAAATAAGCTGTTGTTTATTTTTTTTTCTATCCACATTCATCTCCACAGCGATAAAAGGCGCATCATCCACAGTGACCCGACACCTTTCAACCTTTGTTTTTAGCCAAAAATGGCCCTTTTCATCTCTGGTCAAAATGGAGGCAAATAGTTTAACGAGCTTATACCTTTCGATGGGGGAACCCTTATAATACCACGTTCCATCGCGAGCGATACGCATGTCAATATCACCACAAAATATTTGAGGAATAGAGTTAGAAGATTCTTTTCCGACCCTGGTCTCTTCAATAACTTTTTGCAGGAAACCTCTAGAGATTTTTGGCGATGAATTGTCCATGACATTCCTTCCGCTAAATCAATAGCTAAGATCTTAGAGAAGAATTTTTACTCTGGTCAGTATGTAGTCTCTCTGCCAAAGAAATCTTATCGACTAATCATTTTTTTCCTAGAGTTTTATCCCATTAGGCTTGGCAACCAGAGAGCTAACTGCGGCCACTGGACCATCATAAGAATAAGTATGGCGTCACAAACCAGGAATGGGAAGGCTGATGCTGCCACTTGGTAAAGGGTTGTGCCTTTGGGGGCAACACCCAGCATCACGTACAACAAAAGCCCAAATGGCGGCGTAGTGCCAGCCATCTCGAAAGTCATCAAAACAAACAAACCAAACCAAATCAGGTCAAAGCCAAGCTGCTCAGCAAGCGGAAAGAATATCGGCACAGTAATGAGCATCATGGACGTTGCATCCATGAACATACCCAGAGCAATAAGGACAAAAAACATTAAGAGCAGGATCCAATATTTTGAGATACCAAAACTTATTGTCCACTTTAGAAGCCCTGCACTAGCCCCCGAAAACGCAAGTAGTTGACTGAAGACAGTAGAACTCATGATTATGAAAAAGACCATGGCTCCAACCTTAACAGTTGCATGTGTAGCCGTCTTAATAGCTTCGAAGGTCAGACACCTAAACGCCGCCGCAACAATGATTACACCCAGCACGCCAAAACCGGCTGCCTCTGTCGGAGTTGCCCACCCCAGAATAATGAAACCAACTACCATAAAGACGATAATGCCCATTGGTAAAATATTGATACAAACAATCTTGATACGTTCTGCCATTGACGGCATTTCCACATCATAGGCTGGCGCAGACTCGGGATTTATTCTCAGCTGTAGGTAAATCATTGCAGCATAAAGCCCCGCCAACACGAAGCCTGGCAAAAATCCTGCGATAAGAAGTTTACCAACATCAATACTTGCAACAGAGGCCAATAATACTCCAAGAGCTGAGGGTGGAATAATCATAGCCAAACCACCTGTGCCGAGGATTGGACCCATTGACATCTTCCAGTTATAGCCCCGCTTCTGCATTTCAGGTACCATAAGAGATCCTAGCATTGCAGTATTGGCCATGCTGGACCCAGTTAGCGTTGAAAAGAGCGATCCACCTGCCACGGTGAGGAAACAGAGACGACCCCGCAATTTTCCAAAAATAACATCAAGCCCATCAAAAACCCTAATAGCGAGTCCAGTATGGAAAAACAGAGCCCCCATCATAATAAACATAGGCACAGGACCAAGGGTAAAGCGTGTTATCAATTGCGTAGAGTTATCCGCAATTTGTACCCAACCTGTGGTGGTACCCATAAAGATAACTACGCCAATAATGTTGGTTATAATAAATGTAAATGCAACGGGAACACCCATCGCCATGAAAAAAATGACCATCCCGATCAGGGTGGCGAGAGCCCAGTACCATTCCATCAGACGTTTTCCCGTTCTTCAATTGATTGACTGTACATATCGTCTAAACCGACCAAATACCTCAGGAACTCGATCACACACATAAAAAAACAAAGAGGCATAGGAACAAATAATATCCAAATTGGCACCTCATAGGTGCGCATATCAAGCTCGCCGGTCTGGACAGCTTCAACAAGCAATCCCATTAAGTGATAACCGTAGATGCAGCACCCTATGATGCAAAGAATGTAAACCAACTTCGCTACAATATATTTTATTTTTGGCGGTAAGAATTGTGTAACGGCGTCAATAAAAACGTGGCCCTTGATCCTCAACAGGTACGGCGCTGCCAACATTGTAAACCAAAGTAAAATGTATTCGAACATAGTCATTATAAATATGAATGGTTCGAGACCCGTAATTCGCATCAGAACATCAACAACAATTGAAACGAATGCAAAGAAGATCAAAACTCCTGACAGTCCCGCCATACCATATAGCAATTGATCATACAGTTTAGATATTGCTTCCACGGTACCCCCACCTGTTTAGTTCTAATTTCCTGTATTAAGGACGATTATCGAGTTAGACTCAACGTTTATAACTTAAAAATATTAAATAAATCTGGAAAATTTTCTGGAATCGTTGGAAATCTGCTTATTTTTAGATAAAATCTTGCCTCAAGTTGCCTACGGAGAAAAATGCCATGGATATTGAAGTCATCCCTCTGTCCTCATCGATCGGAGCTGAAATCCGTGGCGTAAATTTAAGTCAGCCTATTTCAGGGAAACTGCAGCACAAACTTTTGCAGATATGGCACAAACATCTAGTGCTCCTGTTTCGGGGTCAAAAACTTTCTGATAAAGAATTATGGAAGAGTGGCGATTGGATTGGCCAATTAGGCCGACGCTCAAGGCCTATAGAGCGAAGGCATGAGAATGATCCATATATCATGTTGGTTTCAAATATTAGAAAAAACGGAAAACCTATTGGCTCACTTCCCGATGGAGAAATGTGGTTTCATCATGATATGGCTTTCGTTGACGTGCCACACAAAGCAACATTTTTATATTCTATAGAAGTGCCCCAACACGGCGGAAATACAAAATTTGCGAATATGTATGATGCATTCGACCGACTACCTCACCAACTAAAAAAAACCCTCTCTGGGAAAAGAGTTTTGCAGTTATTTGATTACAAGGAAACCAGCCAACCTAATCTCGAGGAATTGCACAACGTGGAGCACGCTTGGCAACCAGCGATTATACAACACCCCGATACCGGTCGTAAGGCGCTATACATCAACCGACTAATGACGGCGACCATCGAGGGTATACCCCACGACGAAGCGCGCAAAATTATTGCAGAAGTATTATTTTATGCGGAACACCCGTCAATTATTTACGAGCATGTTTGGAAAACTGGTGATTTTTTAGTCTGGGACAACCGTTGTTCATCACATGCTAGAACAGATTTCTCGACTGCCGAAAGGCGTCTATTGAAGCGCGGCATGGTGGAAGGCGCGCCGCTCATCTCCGCATAAAAAGTTAAAAAACTACATTCAAGAAGATTATCCACCAGAAATTTTTAATGGGTTACAAGGTTAAGCCAAATTTATCGATGAAAATCGATTATTGACAAATATACCGCGGGCAGGTGAAGTGGCCTTCGTATTTGTAATACGTGATATTAAAATAAGTTCAAAGGGAGAACATCTATGAGTAATTTAAAAATGTCTAGTGTTGCTGCTGGCATTGCTGCTGCCGCTATGCTGGCAGGGTCTGCTGTAGAAGCTGCAAAGCTGACTGTGATGACTAGCCTGCATCGCGACCACGATCAGGTCGTTGCCTATTTTGATTTAATGCATAAACCAATGAACAAGGCCAAGGGTGCTGTTGTATTGCATTATAAAGGTGGACCGGAAGTTACGCCCAACCGCAAGCAAGGTGCTGCGCTGAAACGAGGTGTTATCGATCTTAAGTTTGGTCCAAGCGGATATGATATCGGATTAAATCCTTGCGCGAGACTTGTTTCGCTCTCTACACAGCCTCAAGCTGTTATCCGTAAAAATGGTGGCTGGGATGTAATGCAAAAGTGCTGGGGTGAAAGAATGAATGCCCGCATTCTCGCGCATCCGTTTTACAATTCTGGCAATTTTCACGTCTATCTAATAGATCCTCCTAATAAAAGCAAAAAGACCGGACTGAACCTTAAGGGTATTAAGATGCGTTCAACAGCGCTTTACCATGCTTTTTTCAAGGCAATGGGTGCTACGCCGATCAATATTTCTCCTGGGGACGTTTATACATCTCTAGAGCGTGGCCTCGTTAAGGGTTTGGCATGGCCGGAGGGCGGAATTTTTCGCTATGGCTGGACGAAGTACATCAAATATCGTATCGGACCCGGTTTCTGGCGTTCATCAACCATGGCAATCGTTAACCTCGACGCCTACAACAAAATGACAAAGAAGGAGCGTGATTATCTAGATGCTTGGGGTGAAAAGTTTGAGGTCGACAGCACTCCCTATATGCGTGCCTTAGCAGATAAAGATAATGCCAAGGTTTTCGGTGCAGGTGTTAAAGCCATTGACCTTCAAGGCGACTATGGTAAGGCTTTCACAAACACGGTAATGGGAGCCACTTGGGCCGTAGCTGAGAAGAAAATGCCAGCGAATTATTACCAAGAGTTGAAAAAGTATCTTCTCAAGTAACGACAAAACCATGCGGCTCTGCCGCAATATTATTAAAGGTGCACCACAAATGGTGCACCTTTTTTATTTTCAGACCCCGAGATATTGGTGTTGAATTTCTGACTGAGATAAAAGTTCGAGGGAGCTACCTGTCCAAACTACTTGGCCCTTTTCTATAATATAATGCCTATCAGCTATTCGTGTAAGAGTGCTGACATTCTTATCAACTACCAAAATTGCTTGTCCTTGTGCCTTGAGGTCTTCGAGACATTTCCAAATTTCTGCACGAATTTGTGGTGCCAACCCTTCAGTGGCCTCATCTAAAACAAGCAACTTGGGATTAGTCATTAAAGCACGGCCGATAGCCAGCATTTGCTGTTCGCCGCCCGACAGTTCATTACCCATGCCGTTTATCCGAGCCTCGAGGGCAGGAAATCTATCCAATACCTTTTCAAAGGTCCAAGGGTCCGGATTTTTGGAGAAATTTCTTGCGGTAGCCACCAGATTTTCGCGTACTGTTAAATTGGGAAAAATTTGACGCCCTTCCGGCACAAGACCAATACCCATCTTGGCAATAAGATGGGACGCTATTCCGGTAATATTTTTATCCTCAAAAATAATTTCCCCACTATAAGGAGCCAATAATCCCATTATCGACCGAATGGTGGTGGTCTTACCCATCCCATTTCGGCCCATTAGGGTCACCACTTCACCGGCTGCTACTTCCATTGACATTCCAAATAAAACCTGACTGGTTCCATAAGAAGTTTTTATGCTGTCAACTTTTAACAACATTTTATTTATTCCTCATCACCGAGATAAGCTGTGCGGACCTCGGGATTAGAACGAATTTCTTCCGGTGTCCCTGAAATGATAGAGCTTCCGTATACGAGTACCGTTATTTGGTCAGCCAACGCAAATACGGCGTTCATATCATGCTCAATCAATAAAAGTGTGTGATTTCCTTTTAGACCGTTAAGTATCTTCACCATCCTTTTGGATTCTTCAGTGCCCATTCCTGCCATTGGTTCATCCAGCAATAACATTTTTGGTTTACTCACAAGTGCCATCGCAATTTCAAGCTGTCGTTTTTCTCCATGCGACAGATTGCGGGCTAAAACATCGGCCCTGAGATCGAGTCCTA
The DNA here is from genome assembly GCA_002727395.1 of Rhodospirillales bacterium. Lineage (GTDB taxonomy): Bacteria > Pseudomonadota > Alphaproteobacteria > MPNO01 > UBA2964 > UBA2964. The sequence goes on from PBWY01000004.1 coordinate 15,862, forward strand.
CGACCTCTAAAGCCTCCATCGCCGGGCGCACCAATCCAGGCTCCTGACTTACCGGACTCCAAAATTTGAATGAATGACCATCATGGGCTTGAATCGCTAGGGACACATTTTCCAACGTTGAAAACTCTTGAAATATGCTGGTTATTTGAAACGTTCTTGAAATTCCTTTGAGTGATCTTGCTGGCGCGCTCAGCCGGGTAATATCTTCCCCATCAAAAGTGATCCGACCACCATCCGATTTTAAGGCACCTGAGACCTGCGAAATCATCGTCGTTTTACCAGCGCCATTAGGACCTATTACCGCATGAATTTCCCCAGTATAAACCGACAATGAGAGGTTATTAGTCGCGAGTACTCCTCCAAAGCTTTTTTTAAGCTGGTCAATTTTTAATAACACCTCAGTCATTTTCGTTACCTGGTTTCTGTGCAAAATCCTGTCGTTTCTCCAAAAATCCCAGCAATCCACCTCTCGCAAATAAAACTACCAAAATGAGAAAAGGTCCGAATATTAGTTGCCAATATTCGGTTATTCCCGATAGCGCCTCTTCTAAAAGTATAAAAACAAGGGCTCCAACAATTGGTCCAGACAAGCTCCCCATACCGCCGAGCAAAACCATAATGATCAGATCTCCAGAGCGGGTCCAATGCATCATGTCAGGGTTAACAAAATCGGTATGATTGGCCAACAATGCTCCAGCTAGACCAGCCATAGCCCCTGCAATTACAAACGCTGTTAATTTATAACGAAAAGTGGGAAACCCTATTGCTTGCATTCTTGCTTCATTAGAACGTGCTCCCTGAATTACCATGCCAAAACGGGAAGCAACCAATCTCTTGCATAACCAAAGACATAGTATAAGCAAAATAAAGACTAGATAATAAAGGCTCGTTTTGTCACTCAGATCTATCAAACCATAAAAATTACTAGGCTCCAGGAGAGGCAAACCATCATCCCCGCCATACCGATCAAGGCTAACACCCAGAAAATACATCATTTGTGCTAAAGCCAGCGTGATCATAATAAAATAAACACCCCGGGTACGCAGGCTAATGGCACCAAAAATTATTGCAAAAATTGCGCTTATCATTATTGCTAATGGCCACTGGATATAACCGCTTACAATGTCATGTTCAGCGCAAATTCCTACGGTATAAGCCCCAATCCCTATAAAGACAGCATGGCCGAAGCTAATCATGCCACCATACCCCATGATCAAATTCAAACTTAGAGCCCCTATAGCCAAAATCATCATACGCCGCGCCAAATCAAGATAAAAAGGCACGTCAGTCAATGATGCTAGAACCGGCACTATAGCGAGTAGAAGAAATATCAGAATACAGAGTATGGTTTGACGGTTGACGTTAATCACTTAGCCGCTCCTAGCTGGGAATAAACCCTGCGGCCTGAAAAAGAGAACTGCAGCCATCAAAATATAAATCAACATTGAAGCGACGGCTGGCGCCGCCGTCTCTGCCGCATTGACAGGGAGAAACAGTTTAAAGAAGTCATCTAAAAATGACCGGCCCAGTATTTCAATCACACCGATAAGAAGAGCGCCTACAAAGGCGCCACGGATAGATCCTATTCCTCCAATTACAATGACCACTAAAACTTGAATAAGTATATTTTCGCCCATCCCTATAGTTGCTGCGAATATTGGGCCTGCCATAAGCCCGGCAAGAGCCGCGAGCGCTGCCCCTAATCCAAATACCAAAGTAAAAACGCGCTTGATATCCACTCCAAGAGCGCCAATCATTTCCCGATTAGATGCCCCGGCACGAATTAACATTCCGGTCCTTGTTTTAACCACTAAGATATAAAGAAAGGCTGCAACCAGCAGTCCAACGCCAATAACTACAATTCTATATACTGGCAAGGGAATGCCAAGCACGATGACCGATTGATTAAGTAAGTTAGGCAACGGCACTTCAATACCTGCGGGACCCCAGATCAAGCGCACAAACTCATTAAAAAATAGTATCATACCGAAAGTAGCAAGGACCTGATCCAGGTGACCGCGATCGTAAAGCCTTCTTAAAACTACAACTTCGAGAAAAACTCCAATCAAAAGTGTTGCGGGTAACGCAACAAATATACCCAACAAAAACGACTCCGAAGCTAAAGTCACTGTTGCGGCAATATACGCGCCCATCATATAGAGAGACCCATGGGCCAAGTTCATCATATCCATGATGCCAAAAACTAACGTTAGCCCAGCCGCTAATAGGAATAGCAAAATTCCATACTGTACACCGTTAAATAATTGTTCAAAGAGAAGGATGGGATCAATCATAAAAAAACCTAGCTTAACGCGAAACGGGGGCGCAAAAACGCCCCCGCCACAGAACTAATAATAACTCACCAAGTCTTTTTCATTTTACATTTACTAGCGTAAACATCCTGGTGTTTAGAATAAACTTTCTGAACAATTTTGGTTGTCCATTTTCCATTATTATCTTTGACAACTTCCCGAAGGAAAAAATCTTGAATGGGAAAATGGTTGTTTCCATAGACATATTTTCCCCGAACGGATCCATAATCAGCCTTCCTGAACGCCGCTCTCATACCATCCATATTTTTCAGGTTTCCTCCTACAGCTCGAACGGCACTATCAATTAACATAATTGAGTCATAGCTCTGGGCCCCGTAGTGAGAGGGATAACTACCAAATTTTTTTCTGTAATCTGAGACAAACCTTTTATTGACTGGCGTATTAAGATCGGGAGCCCAAAACTGGGTAGAAAATGTTCCCAATACATTTGTTAACTTAGCTTGCTGCAGCTTAGGTAGACTTAGGGAATCAACACTGAATACAGAATACAGTGGTGTCTTCGTCAGACCGGCTTGAGCATATTGCCGCATAAAAGCATTTGTGGCGCGCCCCGGGTAAAATATAAATACACCATCAGCCTTTGAAGCACGAGCTTTAGCTAGTTCAGCTGAAAAATCTAATTGGGTTGGCCACTTCGTTAGATCCTTTCCAAGAATTTTTCCTTTAAAGGTCCGTTCGACTCCGGCTACCATATCACGGCCAGCTGCATAGTTAGGGGCTATAACATAAAGGCTCTTGACAACTCGTTTATTTAATACCTCACCCATAGCCATGGGCACCTGATCATTCTGCCAAGAAGTTGAAAAAATATTTTTATGGCATAAGCGTCCCGCAATTTTTGAAGTCCCGGCATTAGAAATAATCAAAAATTTTCCTGCCTTTACAACACTGTTCCTTGACGCAAGAACAACATGCGACCAGATGAAACCGGAAACAATATCCACCTTATCCTTGTGTAATAGTTTCTCGGTCTTTTGTTTCCCGACCTCCGGTTTAACTTGATCGTCTTCAAAAATTACCTCTACTGGAATACCACCCATTTTATTGCCTAGGTGATCCAGCGCAATCCGCACGGAATTTCGCATATCTTTGCCGATAACACCCGGTCCACCAGAGAGGGTTGTTACAAACCCTATTTTAATTTTTTTTGCTTTTGTAGCCATTGCTTGAGGCGCTGTAATAGCCAGCGCTAGTGCCGCAGCACCGAAAATTATTGCCTTCTTCATTGTCGATCTCTCCCAAATTCAAAATTTATGGGATCATAAACGTCCCACCTAAAAAAACACTAGATACTAACCTATGGGTGCCAGCTGCCAACCTTCAATTTTCGCCGACTATGGATTTAACCCCTTCAAGGTTTTCTAGGCCTTTTTCTCTCATCAGGTTAATGAAATCAGCAATAAACCAATCAACCAATGCTGTCTTGAAAGACGGGCGGGCGCAAATTCGTTCAAACCACCCACCAACATTGGGTCTGTTGTCCAACAACCAACGCTGCTGAAGATGGACAACCCGATTAACATAAGGTGTGAATGCAACATCCGCCAAAGAATAGGAGTTTCCTGCTAACCATGAGCCATTGCTTAGAACCTCCTCCATATCATCCAACATTCTTACAATTCGTTGAATAGCCGGCTTGAAAAATTTAGACTCAACACCCTTCAAGACATTCTCAGTCATTCGTGCCCTTTTATTTGGATCCACATAGCCTTCAAGTGTGGTTCGTAATTGATCAGAGGTTTTACCTTCCATAAATTGATACCGAAATGCGATACAGGCACTGATAGTAGCGCTTGCGGCATGGAGCCCTTCATCGAGCTGTTTAACCCAAATTCTCATCCTTGCACACTCAAGCGGTGATGACGGCCGCAGAGAAGGCTCAGGAAATACAGTATCGAGATATTCATCGATGACAGCGGACTCATAGATTACCTTACCTTCATGAACTATTGTTGGGACAACTCCATTTGGGTTTAAAGCAATATATTCTGGGTTGTGTTGATCTCGTGCCCTTAAATTGAAATGGTGTGATTTGAATTCTNGTCCCTTTTCAGCAAGAGTAATCCGAACCTTTTGCGANCAAGTTGACATCCCATTGTGATANAATTCAATCATCTCTTATCCTTAANTTCTTCAACAAGCATTGCATGATTCTTCCTAACCCGAGAANATCATTCAATCAATGTCGTAANATANCGGAGAAAANATTATGATCCAACACATTCTCCCGAAAAATATAGTTGTANATTATTNAAANTATGACCGGGTGGTANATTGAGTAATGTTTAANTCGATGAATTCCCTACTGNTCTTTAAGATATCAACNATTACCTGCAAATATTTTAANGAATTAACACTCAAAATAGGAAGATTATCAAAATGAAAACCGCAATCGTCAATATAAAGACCATTGTCACAGGGGACTGGAGAANCCCCTTTGCTGATGGCGACGCTATTCTCATGGAGAAAGGGAAGATACGTAAAGTTGGAACACTAAGTTCAAAAGAGCTAAAGAGCTGTGATGTGGTAGTAGACGCCAATAAAACGACAGCATGTCCAGGCCTCATCGATTCGCAGGTTCATATAGCATTTGGTGATTATACGCCCAGGCAAAAAACAGTTGGCTTTATAGAGAGTTACTTGCATGGCGGCGTCACAAGTTGCTTATCCGCAAGCGAGGTTCATTTGCCAGGTCGTCCTACCGACCCAGAAGGGGTCAAAGCTCTCGCAGTCGCTGCTAAGAAAAGTTTTGATAATTTGCGACCCGGGGGTGCTAGAGTATATGGCGGCTGCATAATTCTTGAGCCTGGCCTTACCCAAAAAGATTTCAACGAGGTTGCAAAAAAGGGAATATGGTTTGCCAAAGCAGGATTCGGAGCGGTAAAAACTCCCTTCGATTATACTCCCCTCGTTAAAATGGCGCAAAAAGCCGGTATGCTGGTCAATTGCCACACTGGAGGGGCATCTATCCCCGGTTCTTCTCCCATTATTGGCAAGCATCTAATGGACATGAAACCGGATGTTTCATTTCATATCAATGGGGGGCCGATTGCGATGCCCGACAAGGATTTTCCTATGATTATTAAAGAAACAGATATTGCTCTGCAAATTTGTCAGGCAGGAAACATAAGGACGGCCCTTTTATGTCTAAACTTAGCAGTCGAGAATGAAGAGTTTGATCGTTTTCTAATCGCTACCGATACACCAACAGGAACGGGAGTGATGCCACTTGGAATGATTAAGTCTGTGACGGAAATGGCGACACTTTCCAGCTACCCGGCGGAATGGATGATAGCCGCTGCAACGGGAAGTGTGGCTAAGATTTATAGACTGAATTCTGGTTTCATCAAACAAGGGAAAGATGCGGATGTGCTACTTATTGATGCGCCGCTAGGTGGTAGCAAAAAGACGGCCCTTGAAGCCATTAAACATGGTGACCTAGCGGCGGTAGGGGCCGTATTCACGGATGGAATACCGCGCTTTATAGGGCGTAGCCGCAATACACCGCCGACCACTCGCCAAATCAAGACAGTGCAGAATAACGTCCCGTATGACTTCTCGGGCAAAGCTCATTGAAAGTAAAATTTATGCATATAAGGAAAATTATTACGTCGGCTGAGGAAATTTACAGTGAAGCTGGAAAATCTGCAGAAATTCCTTTGCGTAAGGTAGCAGTCGTCGCCGTTATAAAAAATCCCTTTGCTAATCAAACATATAAGGAAGACCTATCGACCTTGACTGAAGCAAGTGAAAAAATTGGTATACGCATAGCGGAAATTGCAGGAGACGCCATGGAACCATATTCCATAGAAAGTTATGGAAAAGCTTCAATTGTTGGCGTAGCCGGAGAACAACAACACGGCTCAGCAATGGTGACAACCCTCTTTGGAGATAAAATGCGAAAGGTCGCTGGCGGTGGCGAGGCTTGGATTCCCTCGACTTCAAAAAGGATGGAAGCAGGGGGGATTATAGATGTTCCTTTGGCTCACAAAGATGCGCTTTACGTTCGGTCACATTATGACACCATGACCGTTATGATTGCTGATGCACCACTTCCCGATGAAATAGCAGTAGTTTGTTGTTACGCTAACCGAGGGCAACTCAATGCCCGTGTCGGCGGACTTAAATCTAGTGAGATTAAAGGGGTGGATGGCCTAAGATAGGTAATTGCTAACCCATCAGACTAGGCAACCAAAGGCCTAACCCGGGGGCGACGACAAGAATAATTATCAAAATTAGGTCGCAAAATAGAAACGGAAGTGCCGCAGCGGCAACCTGAAATAAGGTAGTCCCCTTCACCATCCCCAACATTATAAACAATAATAGGCCGAATGGTGGAGTTGTCGCCGCCATTTCAAGAGACATCAAAACAATAAGAGAAAACCAGATTGGATCATAACCTAGCGAAATCGCTAACGGGTAAAAAATCGGGACCGTTATCAACATCATAGATACTTGATCCATAAACATCCCTAAAAGGATAAGAACAAGAAACATACATGTCAGGATTATAATAGGGGCCACTTCGAACCCTGTTGCCCAATTTACTAAACCTTTACTAGCACCTGACATGGATAGAAGTTGACTGAAGACAGTCGAGTTCATCAATATAAAGAATACCATACCAGCAACACGGATTGTCCCCATCAAAGATGTACTAAAGGATTTCCATGTTAAAACTCGTCTTGCAGCAGCAAGTATAAAAACTCCGACAACACCAAAGGAAGCGGACTCTGATGGCGTTGCCCAACCAAGGACTATAAAGCCAATGACCATGAAAACTACCAAGCCCATAGGTAGAATGTTGACGACAATTTGGTAAACCTTTTCGCGCCAAGAGGTCGGTTCAACATCATAAGTGGGTGCAGATGACGGATCACGCCAAAGCTGAAACGTAATCATTCCTGCATAAAGAGCTGCCAACACAATACCAGGCAGCAATCCAGCGATCAACAGCCGACCCACATCTACTTGCGCAATACTTGCCAGTAAAACGCCCAATGAAGACGGTGGAATGATCATGGCAAGACCACCTGTGCCCAAAATGGGTCCCATGGACATTTTTTTATTATAACCTCGCCTAGTCATTTCTGGCACTAACAACGATCCCAACATTGCGGTGTTGGCCATGGTCGAACCTGTAAGGGTCGAAAACAGGGAACCACCAATCACTGTCAGATAGCAGAGCCGACCGGGAATTTTGCCTAAAAGTTTATCTAGCGCATCGAATACCTTTAAGGCCAAGCCAGTATGGAAAAACATAGAGCCCATCAGTATGAACATTGGTATTGGTGATAAAGTAAACGATGTTATTAGATTCGTAGCATTATCTGCAATTTGCGGAAGAACAGGCCAACCACCAGAAAACATAAAGATCCCGATGACATTAGTGATCATGAAGGTAATAGCCACGGGAAAACCAAGGGCCATGCCGCCGACAACACACCCCAAAAGTAGCCCCCCTGCAGCGTACCATTCCATGATTAAAGTTCGTCCTTTACTTCACCAAGATCATAAGAATAGTAGGAACGCAATCCTATCAGATACATTATGAATTCGAGGCCAACCAGCGCGAAACATATTGGCAAAGGCAAAAATTGGAGCCAATAAGGCATATCTACACCGCGCACATC
>PBWY01000014.1 GCA_002727395.1 Rhodospirillales bacterium
CGAGCCCTTGAAGGAACTTATGGTGAAATGCAGCAAGGTTTGTATGAAAAAGATAGGGTTATCAGTACTTCTGACATGATGTGGAAGGGCGGACCTCTAGCTTTTGGGAAACACGTTATAAACCCACAACATACTCAAATTGCTCAATCTATTGAAACTCATTTACACGTGTACGCCCCTGGTAGTTTTGCACAAAATCACGGACACATGAATAGTGCTGCCTTCTATGTTTTACGGGGGGAGGGTTACGATATACATGATGGCAAAAGACACGAATACAAGGCCGGAGATATTCTCATGGTAGAAAATGGATGTGTTCATCAACATTTTAATAGTTCTGACAAAGAAGACTTAATTGTTGTTGTAATGAAAGCAAAACCACTTTTTTTATTCATGCATATGCTTTTTCAAAAGACTGTGAAATTACCACCTAGCGAACCCCTGCCGGGACTAGAGGATTACACTCCTCCAACCGATTATTAGAAAATCACGATCTCTACATTGCGTAACTTAACCTTTGGCTTAAAATAGCAGAAGGTTTATGAGACTAGATAAAGGAATGGTTTATGGCTGAAGGCGTTTCATCCACAAAAGAAAGTGAAAATACAAAAGGAGAAGTAGGTCCAGGACATAATCGGCCTGCAGCAGAATGGGCGCGATGGACAAAAAAACGTACTTTTGTTAGGGCTTTGGAAGGTACATATGGAGAATTATTGCAAAGAACTCATGATTTACCCCGGGTTTATTCTACAAAAGACTCCAAATGGCATGGGGGGCCGCAGAGTTATGGTAAAGAAATTATAAATCCCGCCGATGTAGAAGTCTGTCAATCTATAGAAACACACCTCAAGGCTTTTGCTCCATTGGGTACCAATGTAAATCATGGACATATGAATAGTGCAGCCTTTTATGTATTGAAGGGTCGGGGTTACGATCATCATGACGGCGTCAAATATGATTATGAGGCAGGCGATATGCTAATGGTGCCGAACGGAGTGGTGCATCAACATTTTAATTCTGATGAAAATGAAGAGATGGTCGTCTTAATTATGAAAGCAAAACCACTATTCCTATTCATGCACATGTTATTTCAAAAAACAGTAAAAATGCCTCCAAATGAAGCGACAAAAAAACAACTGGAATATGAGCCACCAACAGATATTTAATTTCCACAAAAAATTAAATATTTATTTTACTCGACCGGGCGGAAGAAAAACAAAATAACGCACCGGCGACAAATATCGCGCTTAACCAAAATACCCAGCGGGGTTCATTTAAATCCATCAGCCATCCAAATATAGGCTGAACGGCGGCGGCGGCCATCATCATGCCCATCGTCAGAAACCCTACAACTTTCCCCATTGACCCCGCCGGAGTGACGGCGCGGATTAAAAGATCACGACTGGGTAGCAGTATACCTTGCAAAAGACCAGATAATGTTATGGCGATAAGGATAACAAGTATTGGCAAATTGTAACTGCCTACAAAAACTAATATTACAGCTGCTCCTATGAGAGTTCCGATTGCAGTTGCTACCCTTGGTCCGTACTTGTCTGCCACAAAGCCTCCTATTAGTACCCCGAGAAAACTGCCCGCCATAAACCCTGTTAAAACTGTATTGCCAATTATATTGGTTATTCCATAGAGNTGATTAAGAGCAACAACCATGAAAGAACGAATTCCTGTAAAGCCAATTGTCAGCATTATAAAAAAGCTAAAACACATCATAATTGGAAANGATATTAATAATTTTAANCCNTCTCTAAAATCAGGTTTTTTTTCTGCTGAGNGATTATCAGAATTAGGTATNTTGGTAGTTTCCTCNGATANGNTNTTNGAAAAANCCCAAACAATGAAGCCAAAAAGACACCCAAGGGTTCCAACNATNATAAATGCAATCCGCCANTCCCATATTTCTGANANACCGATCATTACACCCGGAACAAAAACCCANCCTAAATTTCCACTTGCAAGATGAAGACTAAACGCTCGNCCTAATCTTTCCTTAGCAATAGAACCAGACAAAATGGCGTAGTCGGCCGGATGGAAAACNGTATTGGCAATGCCTGTAATGGTGTAAAATGCGACCAATTGCCAAAATGTAGATGAAAAACCTATCGCAGCCACCGATAGTCCTTGGATTATCAAACCTACAATTAAAAGTTTTCGCGCACCAACACGATCAACCCAAAAACCAACCGGCGTCTGTGTTATACCGGCCGCCACCGCATAAAAAGCCATTGGCAAAGCCAATACAGCATAGCTAACTTCAAATTCTGTTTTAAGAACCAAATACAGCGGAGGTAAAACAAAGAAAAAGAAATGACTCAACATATGGCCAAAACTTATCAGAGCAATAACACTGATTTCTTTAAGGGAAAACCCCCCCAATCCACGCATAAAATACTCCACCATTCACAAATCGGACGGACAATAAGCTCCTAACACAAAGAATCATAGATCAAAAATTATTAACCGTGTCAGGGTATAGATAGTCTATGAAGACCAAAAAAAGGCGTTAACAAGATAGGTCTCTATCCATCCTTGACCCAAAAAGCACTCTGAGAGAAAATCTATAATTATTTTATGACTAAAAATGGATAAGGCATGTTTGACGGTACGGCTGACGAAATTTCAAAACTGATAGAACCTGGACGAGTTCATCGTCGAGTCTATACAGATTCCGATATTTTTGAATTGGAGATGGATAGAATATTCGGGTGTGCTTGGATTTTTGCTGGTCACACCAGCCAAATACCCAATATTGGTGATTACGTTACATCAGATATCGGGCGCCAACCCATTATCTTCATTCGACATAAGGATGGAACGCCTCAAGTACTGCTCAATCGGTGCGCACATCGTGGACCGAAGGTCTGCAACGAACCATGTGGAAATTTAAAATCTTTAACGTGTTTATATCATGGCTGGTCTTATGACACTGATGGCACCTTACTAGACGTATCGATGCCCGAGGGTGCTGCCCAACATTTTAAGAAAAGTGAATTTGGATTGGCGAAAGCGCCTCGTATGGGCGAATACCGAGGGTTTGTATTTGTAAGCATGGCAAGAAAAGGGATCAGTTTTGACGAATTTCTCGGTCCAATGAAAGCTAATATAGATGATCTAGTAGACCGAGCCCCAGATGGGGAAATTTCTTTAGATGCGGGGATGCACCGATATTTTTTTCGAGGAAACTGGAAGCTTCAAGTTGAAAATGTTCTCGATTCTTATCATGTCCCTTATTCACATGCATCGACCGTTAATAAAAAGGGAGAACAATTCTCGAGAAGAGAAGGGGACAAGGAAGGTGCCCAGGTCGTAGAAGAGAAGACTACTAAAACCGCAGATGCTTGGAAGGGTAGACGCTCATTTGTCGTGGACTTTGGACATGGGTGGACAAGTAATACCGAACTTAATGAGAAGGCACGATCTAGTCCCGCTTACGATGCTTACAAAGTGGCTCTAGCCGACAAAGTCGGAAAATCGCGGATGGAAGAGATCTTAACTCCGGAATTTCATAATTCTTTATTATATCCGAACTGTTCCATCATGGGACTAAATATTCATATTCGGCTCATTCGACCCATAGCACCCGACCTGACTGAAGTAACTGTTTACCCGGTAAAACTGAATGGTGCACCTGATGAAATGAATTCTGCAAACATAAGGCTTTTAAATGTTACGCATTCAGCAACCTCCTTTGTTCAAACGGATGATTTAGAATCCTTCAGGCGAACTCAAGCTGGCCTAAGGAGCAATCAGTCAGACTGGATTGATTTTTCTAGAGGAATGGGTGAAGAAGAAGCTGATCCCTATTATAATGCAACGCGTGAATCAGCGATGCACGAAATGGCTATTCGGGCCCAATATCAAGCATGGCTTCATTATATGTGCGAGGCCGCCTAAATGGATTCATTAGTAATACCCGCGGCAACTAAACCGAAACAAAAACAAAACATCAACAGAGAGGAATTTGAATTATTCCTTATTTATGAAGGACGCCTTCTGGATGACAGAGAATTTGAAAAATGGATGGACCTTTATACAGATGACGGTGTTTATTGGGTTCCGTCAACTGACGGACAACCTGACCCTTACAATGAAGCTTCGTTATTTTTCGATGACAAACAATTAATGAAGACCCGGATTGAACGTCTTAGGCACCCTCGAATTCATATTCAGACGCCGCCCTCAAGGACCAATCATGTCATTAGTAACGTCATTGTCGAAGAGGCTGATGATGACAAAGGAACATACCTGATTAGTTCATCGTTGCTGATGGGAGAATACCGTTTAGATGTCCAACGTTTCTTTATTGGGAGGCAATTTCATAGAATCACACGGGACGGCAATAGTTTTAGAATTTCTCTAAAGAGAGTAAATCTTATAAATTGTGACACCGCGTTTGAAGCGATGGCTGTTCCTATATAATTTTATTGATTATCTATTTTTTTTGCTCGTTCGATATGAAGACGGGCCATAAATGATAAAAATGGATGGACACCCATTTGGACCATTTCATCATCTTGCAAATTCAGCAGCGCCTTTTTTTCCTTGCTGTTTAGCTTCAAAGCGCCGACATACCCCTCGGGATCAGATATATAGAGGTCGCGTTCCCTGATATCATTAGCTAACTTGTGGAGGACAACTGTTAAATCGAGTCGATCAGGAATAATCTCTGGATAATGAGGCCTGAAATCTGATTTTGTATTTTTTTCTTCCTTCCACCACGCAAGTGTTGCGTAGTTATGGTGCCAAGAAGGATCTAGGGAAACCAAATCTGGTTTTCTTTCACCGAGCATCCCCGCTGCTACACCCCAGCAACGCAATTCAATATTACCACTATCATCCATCGACTTTTCATCCAACGATAATAGATACCGCAAATTTCCAGTTTTAAGCTCGTCTAAAACCTTTCGGTCGAAATCTAAATCAGGATTAGCATATCTATCTGTGCCCGGAAAATGGGACATGCCACCACTTGCGATAACTACCGCACTTAATCCTTGGGAGATAAGTCCTCTATTTATTGCTTCTCCTAAAGCATAACACCTCTCCATTCGTGGTTGTGGAGGAACATAAGCGTTAACAAAAAGAGGTATTAACGGTCCCTGTATATCCAAAAATGAAAGTGGAATCCCGAGAGAGTATTCGACTTCAGCAGTTGAGGTATAGGAGACATCAAACCCTTCCTTATATAGGTAACGTATTAAATCGGTAGACTCATTACTCGCAATTTGATGTTCAAATTTTTTACCAGCAAAACTACCACGGGCAATATTGCCCCGATGTAAAGCAAATGGTGGAACGCAGTGAAGGACAAACTGGTTCGCATGATCATTTGAAATTGAAATAAAAACATCAGGGCGTAATTCTTTCAAACGTTTTCCATTACTTTTTGCCAATCTTTTTACCCTGTTAACAATTTTCCTGTCTTCGGACTCTGGAAGGGTAAAAAATTGAGGAGCATGGGCCATAAAAACTCCCCCGATAACTCCTGATTGTTTTTTTGGTGCCATTTTTTTAAGCCTCATTTTCATCGAAATACTGTTCGGAACACTATCAGGATAGTTAAGACAGACAAATAAATTAACTTTTAAAGTAGAAAATAATATTGCTATTTCATAAACAAATTTCAGAACAGGTTATTAAGTTTAATACGATTACTAGAATAGATTTTATAGATAGACAAATCACAACTTTTAACGCTATACCCGCGTCATGAACCCCTTTACGCACGTCTCACTACCAGCCCGAATACTTTTTGGCCCGGGAACTATAAAATCGCTCGGAGCAGAAATCGACCGTCTCGGTTTAAAAAGTGTTTTATTTTGTTGCACGCCCGGCCGAAAAGAAGAAGTGAGGCAACTAGTCGCTGACTTAAATGATGTTGACGCTGAGATTTGCGATATTGCAGAGCAGTACATTCCTCTACCCATGGTTAAGAGAGGCCGTGCTATTGCTAAAAAAAATGATATTGATGGTGTTATATCTTATGGCGGCGGGACCGCGGTGGGACTTGCAAAGTCGATTGCTTTGAATATGGAAATCCCGGTGATTTCAGCTGTGACAACCTTTTCAGGCTCGGAAACGACTGACCTACAAGCAATATTAACAGATGGGGTTCGAGTGGGATATAAATCTGACTGGATGTTGCCAAAAACTATTATTTATGACCCTGAAACAGCTATGGGTGTCCCGTTAAAAATAATGATTCCGAGCGGCATTAACGCCATAGCGCACGGTGTTGAGGCCTTTTATTCTCAAGGCGCAACTCCTGTTAACAGCCTTATTGCTGGTGAAGGAATTAAATCGCTGGCGTCTGCCTTGAGGAGAATGTCTTCCGGTAATGACGATGTGGTGGCTCGTGGCGATGGTCTTTACGG
>PBWY01000015.1 GCA_002727395.1 Rhodospirillales bacterium
ATCGGGTCTTTGGGGTTTTGCTTGGCCTATATTAGTTGGGGTTGGCGTTTCTGCTATAGTGGCCCTATTTGTTTTCTCAAAAAAAGAAGATATTAAAATTGCAGCATCTGAAGAGGAACAAAATGTTGCTAGTAGATAAATAAACAATAGTTAGAGCTTTTTTCGGATTTTAAGGAATATCGAGGATATCTTTTAAGGGGTAAAACTAAATTATGGAAAGAAAATAAATGGAATATCTGCATACTATGGTGCGTATAAGGGATATCGATGAGTCTTTAAATTTTTATTGTAATCTTCTTGGTCTGATCGAAGTCAGCCGTAAAGATAGTGAGAAGGGTCGATATAGTCTAATTTTCCTTGCTGCACCGGACGATGCTGAGGCCGCAAGCCAAACGAGACGGCCGACTGTCGAGCTAACTTACAATTGGGATCGTGAGGAATATGAAGGAGGAAGGAATTTTGGCCACTTAGCATATCGCGTCAATAACATTTACGTGATATGCAAACGCCTACTTGATGGCGGGGTTACCATTTGTCGGCCACCCAGAGATGGCCATATGGCCTTTGTTAGATCTCCTGATGGCATTTCAGTCGAATTACTTCAGCGTGGCGAAGCACTTCCGCCGGCAGAACCTTGGATTTCAATGTTGAATACTGGGGAATGGTAACACGGTATATTTGTTATCATATTTAAAAAAATTATTTTAATACCGATGAGATATTTTACTTTTATCTACAGACGGTTTGAAACTCTGCCGATCGCAATTCGGGCTGCATGGTGGATGTGCCTCAGCGCCTTTGCTTATGCTGCGTCTATTGCCATTGTTCACCATCTTACCCATCGATTGCCGGTTTTTGAGATTGCTCTCGGCAGAAATGTATTTGCACTGGTTTTTATGCTGCCTTGGCTTTATAGCGTCGGTTTAAGGGCTATGCGAACGTCTAATTTTGGGATGCACGCCATCCGAGGTTTATTTTCCGCCGCTAACGTTTGGTTTTTGTTTGGGTCGTTGGCGTTGGCACCAGTCGCTGATGTTTCTGCAATTACCTTCCTGATGCCAATTATTGCAGCAATTTTAGCTGTATTATTTTTTGGGGAAAAAACCAGTGTTTGGCAATGGTTGGCAACTTTGGTTGGATTTTGCGGTGCATTGATTGTTATTCGACCGGGTTTGGCAGGTTTTAATCCCGGACTTTTGTTAGCACTGGGGTCAGTTCTTGCCGGGTCTACGGTGGCGATGATGATTAAGAGCCTTTTAAAAACTGATTCATCTGACACAATTGCGGCCTGGCTTTTTATATCGCATACAGTTTTAGGTTTGATTCCAGCCATCGTCGTTTGGGTAAAACCAAACTGGCAGGAAGTTTTGTGGTTGATACTTCTGGGCTATTTAGGAACTGTTATTCAAAGAGCTTTTAACCGATCGATGTCTATGGCTGATGCAACGGTGGTTTTGCCTTTCAACTTCACGCGACTTATTTGGGCCGCGCTTCTGGGCTATATGTTTTTTTCGGAAATACCCGATTTATGGACTTGGTTAGGTGGCACTATAATTTTTCTAGCATCAATTTGGCTGACCCGTATTTCTAGTAAGAGACACAAGTAAAACCGCGAAGGTCTGGAAACCATTCACTTTTGTGTCATAATTGCTAGCAATCTAAAGCTATGGAGGTTTAGCTATGGCTAAAAATCAATTTTCTGGAGATCAAGAACTCCTAAGACAAGTTATAGATCCGGCAGCTTGGAACCGAATAGAAATAGAAAGTGACGAGAGTTGGGTTTATTACTTTTCTGACGGGGAGATTAATGAACTACTTGATGTGTCGGGAAGGTTGGT
This sequence comes from Rhodospirillales bacterium, assembly GCA_002727395.1. Classification (GTDB taxonomy): domain Bacteria; phylum Pseudomonadota; class Alphaproteobacteria; order MPNO01; family UBA2964; genus UBA2964. The sequence goes on from PBWY01000015.1 coordinate 1,839, forward strand.
TTCTGAAAATACTGAACTTATTAAGGTCACGAAGAACGATTTTATCTTGCCAAGGACTGCACCGACTTTTCTGGATATTTACCAAGAGGTTAAAGCCGGGCGCGGTTTTGTGCAAATGCGTGGTCTTCCCGTAAATGAAATTACTCGCAAACAAATTGCAGCACTCTTTTGGGGTATTGGTACCTATTTTGGTGCCGCTTTGTCTCAAAACCCTCAAGGCCATTTGTTGGGGCATGTAAAGGACCTCGGTAAAGATTACAGGGACCCCGAGGTTCGCGGTTATCAAACAAAAGCAGCGATGACTTTTCACAGTGACCCTTGCGACATGGTGGCACTTCTTTGCTTGAAGCAGTCGGCATCAGGCGGGGAAAGTCGGGTAGCCAGCTCAATTACGTTATATAATGAGATGCTTAAAACAAGGCCGGACCTAGTTGAGGATTTGTGTAAAGATTTTTACTGGAGTAAACATGGTGAGCATTCCCCCGATGAAGAACCTTGGTACAAATCGCCTGTTTTTAACTTTAAAGATGGAAAATTCAGTGGCAAGGGCGCCTCGACGCATGCACGAAAAGCGCAGAATCTGCCTGGGGCGGAACCTTGGAGTGCCCAGCGCAATGAGGCTGTGGCATTGTTCCAAGAGATGGTACCGAAATTTGCGGTTGATCTCCCTTTTCAAGAAGGTGATTTGCAAATTCTCAATAGTCACGTCACACTCCATTCTCGTCGTCCATATGAAGATCCTGATGATTCAAAGCAAAAACGACACCTATTAAGGTTGTGGCTTGAAAATGAAGATTTGCGGCCTGTGCCACATGTAGTAAGACAAAATTTAAAGGGGGTAATACTTGACGGTTTCAAGCCATGCGCCCCGCTTGATGAAAAGGGAAACACCTAATGACCTTTGCGCCACGCAAACATCGCAAACACGTGCCTGCCGTTGCCATGGAGCCGGTTATAGATCCTGCTGGTTGGATGCCGGACGAGTTGGCAGCCAGTGATAATTGGATTTACCAATTAAGTGATACGGAATGCTTTCAAATTTTGGATGCGGTAAAAAGAATTGAAAAACAGCACATAGATATTAAGAAAATTCAGAAATCCCATTTCAAGTTAAACGGCTTTGATCGGGCACTATCAGATATTCGTGACGAATTCCAAAATGGCCGTGGATTTGTACTAATAAGAGGTTTACCCGTAGACGATATGACAAGAGTACAGTCTGCAATTGCATTTTGGGGAATTGGAGCGCATCTNGGTNGAGCAGTGTCACAAAATGGTAAAGGTCACCTGCTTGGGCACGTTAAAGATGTTGGAGGTGATTATGCCGATCAAAATACACGTGGATATCTATCAAATGCGGCGATGGGGTCTCATGCTGATCGATGTGATTACGTGGCCCTACTTTGTTTGCAAACATCGAAAACAGGGGGTGAAAGTCGGATTGCAAGTTCAGTTTCACTTTATAATAAAATGCTTCAGGAAAGACCTGATTTGGTGGATGAGCTTTGTAAGGACTTTTATTGGTCAAGAATTGGCGAAATACCGCCAGGACTAGGACCATTCTACCTTATGCCAGTATTTAGTTTTGACGAAGGGTATATCTGTGTTCGCGGTGTGAGTACACAAATATATAAATCACAGGGTATGGAAGGTGTTCCTGACTACACAGATAAGCAGCATGAGGCACTTGATTATTTTAAGGCCACGGTTGAAAAACTTGCTTTTGATATGGAATTTCGAAAAGGGGATATACAAATTCTTCATAACCATGTGATACTTCATTCTCGCCGTGGTTTTGAAGATTGGGGGGATCTAAATAAGCGCCGACATTTGTTGAGGCTGTGGCTCAGGGATGAATCGGGCAGGCCTCTAATGGCCGAGTATAAAAGGGCAATTAGTGGAATAAAGCTTGAAGGCGTAGAGCTGAATACTCCTCTTGATGTTGTCCCCCCTGCCTAGTCAATGCTTTTTCCTAAAGTTTACTAAGTCCAAATTTTGGATCATGCTAATTATTGAGAATCTTTAATAAGGGCGACCTGAGCAAATATGGCTGCAGAGATTGCGATAATTGAAAAGCCCAGCATTACAAATAATACAGGGGTGAGCGTACCGTCAGAAAGAAAGCCGACTAATTGCTCCGCTGCACCCGCTAGAAACAGTTGACTGAAAACCACCGCTCCTGAAGCGCTTCCTGCATAAGATGGATTTACCCTCATCGCCCCCGTTTGAGCATAGGGCATGCACATGCCCTGTGCTATACCGAGGGCAGCGCCTGGGAAAATTATACCGCCGATAGAGAGTCCAAAATTTTCAAACCAAATCCATTGGGCAAATACAATAATAAGGCAAAACCCTGCCCCCCCAATAGTCATTGTACCAATAGAAATTCGGTCACCAATTTGGCCTGAGATCAAATTACCAAGCATAAAACCTAGGGGCATCCAGAGGAACCAAACCCCAAAAAGTTCAGTTGATAACCCCAATGCCTCCTTTGCCAGAAATGCCGAAGCGGTGGCGTTGGCAAAGAATACACCAGAGAGACACCCTGGCATCAAGGCATATGCACTAAAACGCGGAATTTTAAGAAGGCGGGCATAGTTTTGAGCTGTATTTTTGATAATAACGGTAAAGGATTCTTTTCGAGCGGTCGGATTTTTCGTTTCAGGCAAGGCATAGTGTACGACCCCAATTAGCAAAATTCCTATAATAGAAATTGGTATGAAAATGAACCGCCACCCCTCCCAACCGACAAGAAAACCTCCAATCGTTGGGGCTAATAATGGACCAAGAACATAGGCGGCTGTAAGGTTTGCAATAACCGAGGATATTTTCTTCATGCCATACACATCACGGGCGATTGCCCTGGCGAGAACAATGCCGCAACCTGCCCCAGCGCCTTGTAGAATTCTTCCNACTAAAAGTATTTCTATATTAGGAGCAAACCAGCATACCTCCGCTCCTATCGTGTAAAGTGCCAAACCAAACAGCAAAACCTTTTTACGACCCCATTGGTCCGAAACGCCACCGTATATAAGAGAGGTTATCGCCATAGTCATCATGGTCAATGATAACGTGGCAAATGCAAGTTCATCACCAATACCGAAGTCTTCTTTTACTAGAGGCGTGGCTGGAATAAACATATGGTTCGCAAGAGGCGAAATAAATGTAATCGCTACGAGGGTAATGAAAATTAATTGGTGTCGAGGCGGTTGCTCACTCATTACTCCGATTTAACATGTATCAATGTTTAGAGATAGAGAAGTTTAAGTTAAGAAATGCTATTGGTTTTAACTGGCCATAGTTTGATGTAGTCTATTTTTAGAANTTTAAAATCTCACTTTCGTTATTGGAGAAATAATATGCCTGATATTAAGCTCCCTCTTGCGCGTTTTAAGGTCTTGGATTTGACTCGGGTGCGTTCAGGGCCCACCTGCGTGAAAGTTCTTGCTGATTGGGGTGCTGATGTNATCAAAATTGAGATGCCTCCCAAGCCNGGTCAGGANGATGGGTATACCGGAAGTCGGGATTCGGCCGACTTNCAAAATTTACATCGTAATAAAAGATCTATCACACTTAATCTTAAAGAAGATGANGGTCGATCGATATTATACAAGCTCGTCGAAANNACGGATGTAGTAGTTGAAAATTATCGACCGGATGTGAAAAACCGATTAGGTATAGATTATGATACTTTAAAAAAAATAAATCCTAGAGTCGTTTTAGGGAGTATTTCTGGATTCGGCCAAGATGGACCCTATGCAGGTCGCCCCGGCGTAGATCAAATAGCACAAGGAATGGGTGGTTTTATGTCGGTTACAGGATTGCCTGGACAGGGCCCCGTTCGCGCAGGAACCGCAATAGCTGATCTAACATGCGGAATGAATTGTGCGTTAGCTATACTTATTGCCCTGTTGCACAGGGAAGAAACTGGAGAAGGTCAATGGGTTCACACGTCCCTTCTCGAGTCTCAAATTGCATTAATGGATTTTCAGATGGCGAGATATTTAATTGAGAATGATGTCCCTCCGCAAGCTGGNAATAACCATCCAAAATCNACCCCTACCGGNGTCTTTAAAACTAAGGATGGGCATATCAATATAGCTGCTGGTGGACAGCAAATGTGGACGCGTTTGTGTGATGGACTTGGAGCNCAGTCATTGTTTGATAANCCANAATTTAAGACGGCAGCCGATCGNTTGGCNAACCGTGATAAACTTAATNAATGTCTTGAAGTTTACACNGTTACTAAAACGAGCACTCAATGGGTTGAGGAGCTAAACANAAAAGGGGTCCCCTGNGGTCCTATATACAAGGTGGATGAAACTTTNGCTGANCCACAGGTTAAGCATCTNGGTATAGCNCGAACTTTTGATCACGCCAANCGCGGCAAAATGACTGTTGTTGGTCAACCGTTCCAGTTAAGCAGTTCGGATCCGCNGATTCGAAAGGGAACNCCAGAATGTGGCGAAGACACGGACTCGGTNCTGATTTCTGCTGGGTACGATAGTGANACAATTTCAGACTTTNGAAAGCGGGGCGTGATCTAGATTACTATCGGTCTAAATACTAATTTCCACATTTGGTAAANAAGTGCGGAGGGTTGTCAAGTTTATCAGTTTTCTAAAACAGAAGAATGGAATAGATTCTCCGCGGGGATTTTTTCGTTAATCAAGTCCTGATCAAAAGAATAACTAATAAATTGATCAATATTGTATTTATTTGCCGAAAAACCTACAGGCCATGTATCCAGTCCGATGAGACTGGTTTGTTCCTCTCGTGCCATTCGCGCCCAAGGTAATTGAGACCACCCTGGATCATCTAGGTAGGTGTCTGAAATAGTTTTTGCTTGTTCGTAAAGTTCCAGTAGTAATGTTGGCAACTCGGGATTGGCTTCCGCAACTTCATTTTTTATTGCAATTATGTGCATGATTGGGAAAAAACCATTAGATCTGAAATAATCCGTACAAGCGGATTTAGGATCGCTAAAAAGTCTTCGCACAGAACCAGTTTCAAGAGAATTAGGAGTCCTAGAAAAAAATAAAGCGTCTAGGTCGCCCGCCGTGAGCATTGTATCGAGGTCGGCATCAGGATCTATATATTCAATTTTCCAACCTGGTTTTGCGTCAAACGCTACAGTTTCATTGGCTCGGGTTACCCATGTTATAGATTTGATGTCCACGTCATATTCATGCTGCAGGTCTCCCTTTGCTAATACCGCTAAGGTCGTTTGGAAACTCTGTAAGCCGACGCGCTTGCCGGCTAATTGAGATGGTTCAAAGACGTCAGAATTTAAGGAAACATACATTTGAGTTTGACTGAATAGTCTCCTTGGAAAAGCAGGTATCGCCGTGAAAGGAAGGCCTTTTTCTTTTGCCATAATGTATGATGAAAAGGATACTTCTGCTGCATCAAACTCTCGGTCTTGAAGCATACGCTTATGGCGGTGTGCTCCGTCACGTTCTGATGAAGTCTCTCCAACTTGTTTGACGTTTAGAGCGAGCGTATCGGGTATTTCCAAAGTACCGTCAAAAAATGGAAAATGACGGTCGTATCTATCTATTGCTAGAATAATATCAGTTTTCATATGGATATCCTGCCAGAATGCAGCCTTGCGATTTTTCGTTTAAATTTTCTTATAGAGCTTCATCTTTTTCAACTCAAAAATAGGTGTCCAAACTCTTAACCAAATCCGTTGCAATCCACCTTAGATCTAGCTAGAAATCCTCCTAAATAAATTCCGTTCTGGAGATTAAAATGGCGTCTGATAAATATATTTATGTCATGCAGGGTTTATCGAAAACTTTTCCAGGTGGGCGTGAAATCGTTAAAGACGTTACACTGGCCTTTATTCCCGGGGCAAAAATTGGAGTTTTGGGGGTAAATGGCGCTGGAAAATCGACACTGTTAAAAATAATGGCTGGATTAGATGCAGAATATTCAGGTGAGGCGTGGGCGGCAGAAAATACTGTAATTGGTTACTTGCCCCAAGAACCAGAATTAGACCTTAAGAAGGATGTTTTCGGCAATATTCTTGAAGGGATGCAGGACGTTCATCAATTGTTAAAACGATTTGAGGATGTAAGTAGTAAATTTGCAGAACCCTTGGAAAATGACGAGATGGATGCGCTAATTACCGAACAAGCTGAGCTGCAAGAAAAAATTGATGCTGTAGATGGTTGGGAGCTTGAGCGTGCGATAGAAATTGCCATGGATGCGCTGCGGTGCCCTCCCGGTGATTCCGACGTCAGTAAATTGTCTGGGGGTGAAATAAGGCGGGTCGCCTTGTGCAGACTACTTTTACAAAAGCCAGATTTGCTCTTACTTGATGAACCAACAAATCATCTAGACGCAGAGTCCGTAGCTTGGCTAGAAAAATTCCTGGATGACTATTCAGGTACAGTTGTT
>PBWY01000016.1 GCA_002727395.1 Rhodospirillales bacterium
AATGAAAAAACTCAAAAAATCGGAACATTGAAGGTAAACCGATGACTTCTAAACGTATTGTTTTTATGGGTACTCCCGAAATAGCAATCCCTTCGCTTGCAGCAATCATTGAAGCTGGTCATCAGATCATCCGTGTATATAGTCAGCCCCCTAGACCCGCTGGCCGAGGTCACCGTATGAAAAAGTCATCTATACATCTCTTTGCATCAAAGAATGACATTGATGTTCTAACACCTAAAAATTTTGATTCCGTAGAATCAAAAATGTCTTTCCATGATCTTAATCCGGACCTTGCTATTGTGATGGCTTATGGCGTTATTTTGCCAAGAGAAATACTAAACTCCCCGAGGTTTGGTTGTATTAATATTCACCTGTCATTGCTCCCTCGTTGGCGCGGGGCGGCTCCTATCCAGCGAGCTATTATGGCGGGTGATCGCGAAACGGGTGTAAGCATCATGCAAATGGATGAGGGTTTAGATACAGGACCTATCATAAAAAAATATCGTACATCGATTAATGCCGATACTACAGCAAATAGTTTACACGATGAACTTGCGCAGTTAGGGGCCCGTGCGATTTGTAAAACCCTAAAAGAATCGGCTCAAGGGCAGTTTCAATCAATTCCCCAATCCGCAGAGGGGGTTTCCTACGCAAAAAAAATAACGCGGGAAGAGGGTTTAATTAATTGGCAACATTCGTCTGCTGATTTAGTACGACGGATCCGCGCATTAAATCCGTGGCCCGGAACTTGGTTCGAATATGGAGGCGAACGCATCAGAATTTTATCAGCGGAGGAGGAGGGAAGATCTGGCAAGCCGGGAGAGGTTTTAGATGAAACTCCGTTGATTGCGTGTGGTAAAGGCTCTCTTCGGCCTTTAGAGATGCAGAGGCCCGGCAGATCAACTACCGATGCAAAATCTTTCCTTCGTGGTTATAAACTTCCGGTGGGTCAATTACTGAGCAAACCAAAGGCTAATGCCTAATGGTCCGTTATTGTTTAACCATCGAGTACGATGGCACCAATTACGTGGGATGGCAACGCCAAATTACGGGATCATCTATCCAGCAGGAATTAGAGGATGCTGTTAAAGCGTTTTGCGGAGAAAACTCTTTAGTTCAGGGGGCGGGCCGCACTGATGCTGGCGTTCATGCACTGGGCCAAGTAGCTCACGTTGACATAAAACGTAAAACCGACGGTAATACTGTAAGAAATGCATTAAATGCACACCTTTGGCCTCAACCCATTTCGATATTGAAGGCGGAAGTTGTTCCCAACGACTTTCATGCACGGTTTTCAGCACAAGCACGTTCATATGTCTACGTTATTATAAATAGACGTGCCCCAATAGCAATTCAAAGGCATCGAGCGTGGCATATTTCTAGACCTCTAAAATCAGCTTCAATGCATGAAGCAGCACAAAGGTTAATTGGGAAACATGATTTCTCAACCTTTCGTGCAAGCCATTGTCAGGCAAAATCACCAATAAAAACGTTAACCTCTATTGATGTGCGTCAAGTCGGTGAAAGAATAGAGATCGTTACTAAAGCCCCATCATTTTTATACCATCAAGTCAGAAATTTTGTAGGAACCTTAAAGTTAGTCGGAGAAGGAAAATGGGATGCAGATGATGTTAGCAAGGCGCTTGAAGCCCGTGATCGTCAAAAAGGTGGTCCGACAGCGCCACCCGGCGGCTTGTATCTTACTCAAATAACTTATCCGCCAAACAATCCCTGACCTAGCAATAGCTTTGTAGCCCAACCTTCAATTAAAAGACCAATTGTCATGTCTAATATTACAATAGCTAACGCTCCCAATCGACTTACTGCTAGCGCTAAGTGTGCGACATAGGCTTGGTAGATTAAAATCATAGCGATGGCTATGAAAATAAAAACTCCCCCAATACTTGGGTGGAAAATGTTTAATTTAGTACAAATGGTAATTGCGGCCATAAAGGTTATTTGAAACAATGTGGCCCAGTTATATACTATAAAAAATTGGTAAAAGTTATCTTCGCGATTTATGCTACGACAGACATAAAACATAATAAATGGCATAGAGAACCATCCTAACAAATATGCTGCTATATAAATTATTACGCTATTTAAAGGGCCAACCAAGATCATAGAATTTGGCGTTTGAAGTATGATAATTCCGATATAAAGTGGAAAGGAAAAGATCGCCGCCCAATAAGAGCGCCAAAAGGCGGGTAGGTTGTTTTCGAAATAATCTAGTCCCTGTGGGTTGAAACGGACTAGTAATAAAATACCGGAAATAGAGTGTTTCAGTTCCCTGAAACTTATCATTGGTCAAAGAAACTATCTAATACTCGATCATATATATCTGTTAGTTTCTCTAAATCCTCTAGTTGAACGCGCTCGTCGACTTTATGCATTGTTTGACTTATGAGACCAAATTCTGCTATCGGACAATAATTCTTTATAAATCGAGCGTCAGAAGTCCCACCCGTTGTACTAAGTTCCGGTTTAATACCTGTTTCTTTTTCTATTGCGTTGGAAAGTATATCACTAAGTCTACCCGGCGGTGTTAGAAAGGCTTCTCCGGTAACATGAAACTTGACATCATATTCGCCGCCAACAGCGTTGAATTTTTCTCTTAACCAAGCGATGATTGTATCACTGGTATGAAGGTCGTTGAATCTAATATTAAATGTTGCGCGAGCTTCTCCTGGAATAATGTTTGTAGCTGAATTACCCACATCGATGGTGGTAAGTTGAAGGTTTGAGGCTTGAAAATGATCCGTGCCGTTATCGAGCGATTCAGTAGTAATTTTATCCAACATCGAGATGAGACGGGGCAGTGGATTGTCTGCGAGGTGAGGGTAAGCAGTATGCCCCTGCATTCCATATACTGTAAGCCAACCAGAAATTGATCCGCGACGACCTATCTTAACCATTTCACCTAATTTTGTAGGATTTGTTGGTTCACCTACAATACAGGCGTCAATGGTTTCACCTTGGTCAGCCATCCATTCTAGAACTTTTCGTGTTCCATTAATCGAAGGACCTTCCTCATCTCCGGTGATTAGGAGACTGATAGAACCTTTAAAATCATCCCCTCTTCTGTTTAAAAACTGTGACATAACAGCTATGAAGCAAGCGATTCCCCCCTTCATATCTGTCGCACCACGCCCGTAAAGAACATTGTCAATGACCTCGCTGCCAAATGGGTCAACGGACCAGCTATCTTCATTTCCCACAGGAACAACGTCAGTATGGCCGGCATAGCAGAAATTTGGCTCTTCTGATCCGAGGCGAGCATAGAGATTGTTTACATCTGGGGTTCCCTCTTCGGTGAATGTCATCCGGTTGCAGGTAAACCCTAAAGGTTCAAGGGCTGATTGTAGAACGTCTAAAGCGCCTTCGTCAGCTGGTGTTACACTAGGACAGCGAATGAGTTTTTTTGCNAGTTCTAAGGCGTTAATGATATTACTCAATCGCGTAACAATTCGTTAATTGATGTGCGTGAACGGGTTTTTTCGTCAACTCTTTTTACAATAACTGCGCAGTACAAACTTGGACCTGCAGTTCCATCGGGCAAAGCACGTCCACTTATTGTACCAGGTACAACAACGGAGTATGAAGGAACAGTGCCTATATATACCTCGCCAGTGTTTCGATCTATTATTTTTGTAGAGGCCCCTAAGAAGACTCCCATCGATAGTACAGCACCATCCTCAATAATAACTCCTTCTGCGACTTCAGAGCGCGCACCAATAAAACAGTTATCGCCGATAATTACGGGTTCAGCCTGTAATGGTTCCAGAACACCGCCTATGCCAACACCGCCCGAAATATGGCAATTTCTACCCACTTGTGCGCAGGAGCCAATCGTCGCCCAGGTGTCGACCATAGTTCCAGAGTCTACATAAGCTCCGATATTTATAAAGCTAGGCATTAGTACTACGCCGGGTGCGATGTATGAGCCCCGGCGAACAGTGCAGTTAGGCACAGCCCTAAAACCAGCTTGACGAAATCGAGCATCATCCCAACCTGCGAATTTTGGTGCTACCTTGTCAAACCAAGGTGATTGCCCCCGATCAGGGTCAGTAGGTCCCCCCGGCATTGGTGTATTATCAAACAATCGAAATGATAATAAAACTGCCTTCTTTAACCATTGTTCAACTTTCCACGCACCATCACAATTATGGGCAACACGAAATTGGCCGGAGTCAAGACCATCCAAGGCTAGTTCAATTCCTCTACGAATATCACCGGTTGTTTTTGGAGAAACTAAATCTCGGTTCTCCCAAGCTTCATCGATTATTTTTTTCAGTTCAGTGTCATTCATATTTACTTTACCTGATCTAAGCCAAGTCTATCTAAAGTTTCAGCTTGAGCACCTTAGTTAGACCTATGTTTCTGTCAACTCCACACAGCTTTTTCATTCCAGCAGAGAGTTTTGAAGACATTGAAACCATTCCTCTATATCTTCTACAACATAATTAATATAGTTCTCCGCCTTAATGTTTTTAGCCCACTCGGCACTACTTTTTTTCCAGATAGTCAACATACCCATTTTTGAGGCTGGCAATAAATTTTGCACAATATCATCAACCATCGCGGCTTTTTTTGGCTCTATTGAATATTGTTTGCATAGTAGTTGGTAGCTTTCCATGGCAGGTTTTGGAATATAGTTAGCGGCCTNAATATCAAAAATTGCTTCGAAGTCATTTGGATTGAAACCTATTCGCTGTAAGACAAGTTTAGCGTGCCTCGCGGATGCGTTAGTATATATAATTTTGCGGCCTCTTAGTTTTGTGATTGTATCCACAAGAATTGGATTGGGTGATACCTCGTTAAGGTCCATTGGGGTCATTTCTTCAAAATATTTTGCGGGATCTAGTCCATCGTTAAGCATTAACCCTCTAAGTGTTAAACCATATTTCTTGAAATAGGATTTTTGTATTTTGTGCGCTTCCTCTCGGCTAATTTGAAGATAATTAGCGACGAAACCTCCCATTTGTTGGTCTATGAGGGCTAGTAGTCTTTTTGTAACGGGATATAGGGTATTATCTAGGTCAAAAATCCACGTTTCAACTTCTTGTGGTCGGACTAAATCAGGATATATCATTTATAATATTTTTTGGGGTTTCGTTGTTAAGGAGAAAATCTAAAACCCAAAGATGTCAGGGCCGCTAAAGCTTCGAAGAAGCTTGAAATAATTTTATCTGCACCTAACTCTTCCGGTTGTAGCTTTGTATAACCAAAATCAACAACTACAATAGGAATATTTGCGTTTCGTGCAGCCCCAACGTCGGTCTCGCTATCACCAATCATAAAAGAATTTTCTCGAATTCCTCCGGCTTTATCTATTACGGCAAGCAGATGTGCAGGATCAGGCTTTTTGTTAATTAAAGCGTCCCCACCGATAACGGCTTCACCAAAAAAATGACGGATTTCGAGTTCTTCCAAGACCTTTTCTGCTAAATCTTGGGGTTTATTAGTGCAGATACCCATACCTACGCCTTTGTTTTTTAGCATAANCAGAAATTCAATAACTCCAGGGAAAACATTAGATCGTTCAGTCGTTTTGGAGCGGTAATATTCGACAAAGCGATCAAAACTATCTTCAATTAACTCTTGGTTGGCCTTAAACTGTCTTCTTTGAAAAGCAAGGTCTATAAGATTTCGAGCTCCCCCACCAATCATTAACCGTGTTTCCGCTGTTTGAAGTAATTCTAGGCCTTCTTCTTTTAAGACCCTGTTAAGGGCATGTTGTAGGTCGGGTAAAGTATCGACCAATGTACCATCAAGATCAAAAATGACCGTTTGTTCAAGAGTTGAGGAGATTTTATCTGCCATTTCGCTTAGAATTTTGCAAAAAATTTGTTATTTTACCGTTTTACGAATAAGAGTTCCTATACCATGTGCTGTAAAAATTTCTAAAATCAAAGCATGAGGTACGCGTCCATCTAATATTACAGCAGCATCCACACCTTTCTTTACCGCGCTCAGACATGTCTCTGTCTTAGGAATCATGCCACCAGTTATTGTCCCATTTCGAATATTTGACTGAACCTCCTTAGCAGACATTTCTTGTATAAGAACACCCCGTTTATTTATAACACCCTTTACATCTGTAAGCATTAATAACCGGGAGGCTCCGACAGCAGCTGCAATTGCCCCAGCCGCGGTATCAGCATTAATATTTAATGTTTCACCTTTTGACCCAATTCCCAAAGGTGCAATGACTGGTATGATATCAGAGGAAGCGAGCTCCTCTAATACTTTGGCATTAATGATGGATGGTTCACC